>JAYTMM010000326.1:0-12145 GCA_043728555.1 Pseudobdellovibrionaceae bacterium | reverse complement strand
AATTTGAACTTATTTATTATATATTTAATGAAAGTTCCTAATTTAGGTACTTTAAAGTCAAAAGAGGTGCTATTTGAAAACTGAACAAATTCTAAAAGCTTTAAAACTCATTCTTAAAAATAAGAAAATTAAGTATATTGAGGCCAGTAAACAGCTGGGAATGAGCGAGTCTGGATTTAAAAAGCTTATGATCTCCAACGATATCTCCATTCAAAGATTAAACCAAATTTGCGATTTGGTCGATATGAGCACTGCCGATCTGTTGAACTTAAGCCAGTCGCAAACTGTAACAAATATTGAATTCACATCTAAGCAAAATGAGTTCCTGATGAAAAACCATTCTGCACTGATGGTTTTTTGGATGCTTACAGTTGAAGAAAAAACACCCAATGAAATTAAAAAAAATGAGCGAATATCTGTTATTGATTTTCAAAAAATAATTTACTCGCTCGAAAAAATTGACTTGGTCAAAACAAATTCAAAAGGCCAAATCACTTCGACTCATAAAGGCTTGTACAGATGGGATGATTCAAGCCCGCTCGTGAAAAGAATAAATCGTGATTGGTCACGACTGACTTTGGACAAATCACTTCAAGTTTCGGCAAATCAATTTCATCGTTTGTCGTATGTGCAAATTTCAAAAAAAAATCGCGATAAAATTATTGAAAAATTTTCTGACCTTATGAACGAAATTGCAAATCTGCACCAAATATCAAAATATGAAAGACATCAGACTCAACTTGTTCCGCTGAGCATCGTTGTAGGTGCTGTAAATTCTGGATTTTACGACAGAGATTAAAAGTGCTGACCACAAAACCACATCCATGAAGATTTCTCTCCGCTTCATACAGGCCGTGTGTTTCCAAAAGCGACACCGTCACTATGTCACTCGTCCATGGTCTGTTTGTACATGTTGGGACTTGAATGAGTCAAAAACCGTTACAATGCTTTTAATTGTGAACAAATAACGATAATAAGTAAAATAATTCTTAAAATCATTAATGTGATCACTAAAACTTGTCGAATAGATTCGTGTTGAGGAATCATTCCGGATTTCAATCCTTTCTCGGAGCCGAAATCCCTCTATAGCGAATATTGCGGTCAGCACTATTCGCTATAGCTTTTTTTGTGCCATATAATTTTGATGTCTAAGATAAAAAAAGGGAGCAATTTTCATGGCTCCCTTTTTTATGTATAAAATTAAAAATAATTTATTTATTTTTAAAAATTAGATTTTGTAAGGACGGTATTCCATTCCTAAATCTTTAGCTACGGGTTCGTAACAAACATAACCGCCGTAAACGTTTAAACCTTTCATTAAAGATTTGTTTTTTGCGATCGCGTCTTCAACACCCATCGCAGCAAGCATGCTTGCGTACTTCAATGTGACGTTTGTTAAGGCGTATGTTGATGTTCTTGGAACAACACCTGGCATATTTGGTACACAGTAATGAATGACTCCGTCAATTTCGTATGTCGGTGCTGTGTGTGATGTTGGACGGCAAGTTTCGATGCAGCCACCTTGGTCAACGGCAACGTCCACAACAACAGAGCCTTTAGACATCTGAGAAATTAATTCTTTTGAAACCAACGTTGGCGCTTTTTGACCAGTGATCAAAACACCACCGACAACCAAATCAGATTCACGAACTGAATCTTCGATATTTTTTGCATTCGAAAATAAAGTTTGGCAACGACCTTGAAAAATATCGTCTAAATATTCTAAGCGTGCTGTTGAAACATCTAAAATTGTAACCTGAGCTCCAAGACCAACAGCCATTTTTGCAGCGTTCGTACCAACGACACCGCCGCCGATGATAGTGACTTTACCTGGCATTACTCCTGTAACTCCGCCTAATAAAATTCCTTTACCACCGTGATTTTTTTGTAAATAATAAGCGCCCACTTGAGTCGCCATACGACCTGCAACTTCAGACATCGGAGTTAATAATGGAAGTGATCCATTTTCTAATTGGATTGTCTCGTAAGCAATCGCTTTGACTTTTTTCTCGCAAAGAACTTTTGTTAATTTAGGTTCTGCTGCTAAGTGCAGGTATGTGTAAATAATTTGGTTTTCACGCATTAATTCATATTCATCTGGAAGTGGTTCTTTCACTTTCATAATCATATCGGCTTTCGCATAAACATCTTTTTTTGTATCGATGATTTTAGCGCCCGCCTTTTCGTAATCTTGATTTGAAATTCCGCTGCCAACGCCAGCGTCTTTTTCGACGATCACAGTGTGACCTTCTTTGGTTAACTGTTTCGCGCCGGCTTCAGTCATACCTACACGATTTTCACTAATTTTAATTTCTTTGGGAACTCCGATGATCATAATTGACTTCTCCTGTTATTTTTTTACTTTATTTACAATTCGAGTTGGTAATCTATCTTTATAATGTCCAATTGGCAAATTTTTTCATCTCGGACGAGATATCTGCTCCGAGCTGAACAAAGCGATAGGACTGAGGACTAGTCACTATTTTTTTTACGAGTTTGTTCATAATATCATGCCCAGCCTTATGTAAAACCAAATGACCCATCAGTGGCATTTCTAATGTCACTAGATCACCCAAAGCATCTAAAACTTTATGGCGAACAAATTCATTTTCAAAACGCAAACCTTCCGGATTAATGACTTTTGTGTCATCAAGTACGATACAATTTTCAAGGCTACCGCCCTTTGCCAGCCCTGCAGATTTTAAATTTTCAACATCTTTTAAAAAACCAAATGTTCTGGCCGCTGCAATTTCACGAATAAAACTTTGTTCGGTCATTTCAAGATCTAAGACTTGTTTGCCAATCATTGGATGTGGAAAATCAATCGTCACACCCACGCGCAACCCGTGATATGGCAACACGTAGGCAAATTTATCACCTTCGGTGTAACTGATAGGTTCTGTGATGTAACAGTATTTTCTGGGCTCATCCAATTCGACAAGTTCCGCATTTAATAAAGCTTCAGTAAAATATTTTGCGCTTCCGTCACAGATAGGAATTTCTGGGCCATCAAGTTCAATATAAATATTATCAATTCTCATCGCAGACAACGCCGAAACACAATGTTCAATCGTTGCGACTTTGAAATGTTCACCGCCCAACACGGTTTGATAATGTACGGCTTGAACATTCAACGCTGTGACTTTTAAAAACGGACGATTTGGTAAATCCGTACGAATAAAATAAACGCCGGTGTTCGCAGGTGCAGGTTTAAACCTTAAAGAGCAGAGCTCACCAGAGTGAATTCCAACACCTTGAACTTCTGCAGTTTTTCGGATGGTCTTTTGAAAAAACATATCTGTATATTTCCTTTTATCCCTCGGTCAGTTTTTGAATAATTTGTTTTGAAAATGTTGTTAGCACACGTCCTCGTGCTGTTTTTTGAATGTAGCCTTCTTGAATTAAAAAGGGCTCGTAAACTTCTTCTAAAGTTTCACGCTCTTCACCAAGTGCTGACGCCATCGTGTCAATACCTACAGGGCCACCATCATATTTTTCAGCCATTAATTTTAAAATTCTGCGATCCATATCATCCAAACCGTATTTATCAACACCCAACTGATCAAGTGCATACAATGCAATTTCTTTTGAAACTGTGCCGTCACCTTTGACTTGTGCATAATCACGCACACGTTTTAATAAACGATTCGCTACGCGCGGAGTTCCACGTGCGCGACGTGCGATTTCTTCGGCACCGTCGGGATCCGTTTTTAATTCTAACAAACTGGCTGATCTGATTAAAATTTGTTTCAGCGATGCACGATCATAAAATTGCAAACGTTCTTGAATTCCGAAACGATCGCGAAATGGATTATCTAATAAACCCGCGCGCGTTGTTGCTCCGATCAAAGTGAACGGCGCCAATTGAAATTTCATCGACATTGCACCCAAGCCTTCACCCGTTACAATATCAATGTAATAGTCTTCCATCGCTGTGTACAAATATTCTTCGATGGTTCTGTTCAGTCTATGAATTTCATCAATAAATAAAATTGAAAAAGGTTTAAGGCTGGTTAGTATCGCTGCAAGATCACCTTTTTTATCAATCGCAGGCGCCGATGTTATTTTTATTTCTGCTTTTAACTCATGAGCAATAATTTGTGCAAGCGTGGTTTTACCCAAACCTGGTGGACCAAAAAGTAAAGTATGGTCCAGAGGTTCGTTTCTGTTTTTTGCAGCCTGAACGAAAACTTTCATTTTTTCTTTGACGTCATCTTGCCCCGGAAAATCTTCAAATTTTGTGGGACGTAATTTGTTTTCCCATTTGATCTCTGCTTCGGCTTGCGAAGATTCGAGTATTCTTGTCATCGTCGAACTCCGTATCCGGAAAATTTTGTTTTCATCACAACTGTCTCGCTAATTTCTGCAGACCTAATCGAATGCCATCTTCCATCGTTGCTTTGTGATCTACAGTTAAAATAAATTCTTCGACCAATTGTGATTTAAAACCTAGATTCACTAATGCTGACGAAATTTGTCGGTGTGTTTCTGATTTTTTTGGAGCTTTTGTTTTGTCTTCAATCAAAACCAGTTTTCCTTTTAAGGTCAGAACAATTTGTTCCGCTGTTTTTTTACCGATTTTTGGTAATGCAGATAGCGCTTTTGCATCACCAGCTTCGATCCATTGTTGAATTTGTGAAACACTAGCCCCGCTCATGACCGTCAATGCTGATTTTGGTCCGATGCCATTCACTTTTAATAATTGCGTGAAAAATTCTTTTTCTGGTTTTGTTAAAAAACCAAATAATTGAAAAGCGTCTTCGCGCACATGTGAATAAATCCACATCGGCATATTCTGTCCCATCAGAACATGCGCGTCCGATAAAGTTTGTTTGGTCACAGAAATTTCATAGCCAATTCCATTGGTTTTTAAAATCAATGAATCTTCGGTGACATCAAAAATAAGTCCTTCTAAAAATCCGATCATCGTTTCACCTTTAATTTAACTTTAACTTGAAATTTACATTTACATTTACAAGTCATGTTGGAGCTCTTTTTTAATTTTCAAAGCATGCAATTGAGTCACATGATAACACGCCATTGCCAATGCATCTGATGCGTCTAATGATTTTACAGGCGGCAATTTTAATAAATTTTGTACAACGATACGCACGTGATCTTTTTCTGCTGCGCCGCTGCCGGTGATTCCTTTTTTAACGGCACGTGTGGCGTATTCAAAAACTTCGGCCTTACTTTTTAACGCTTCGTAAATCACAACGCCTCGGGCGTGACCTAATTTAAATGCGCTGTCAGCGTTTTTTCCTAAAAATATTTTTTCTAATGAAACATGTTGCGGTTGATATGATTTCATTAAATCACGCACACCTTCACCGATTTCCAAAAGTCGTTGTGAAAGATTTTCTTTAGAATCAAATTTAAGAACTCCATATTCAATCGGCTTCATACGACGATTTGAATCGACTTCGATCGCTGCGAAACCTAAAAATCTTGAACCCGGATCTATACCTAAAATAATCATTTCTGTATTAGAATATTTTGCTTCACATGACGTCAATATAATGCCAACATAATACAAGATGACAAATCAGAATGACGATCAGTTTCGGTCTCAGAAAATTCAAAAAATGGAAGAATTGCAGCTTGAACTGCAAAAAAATCCTAAATCATTGTCATTTGTCCAATTAGCCGATTTATATATTGCTGAAAAGATGATCGATGAAGCCAAAGTTTTGATCGAGCGAAGTTTAAAATATAATCCACATTCGATCAGTGGTTTAATTCTGCTCGGGCGAGTTTTTAAAGCGCGCGAAGACCATCAAAAAGCGATCGAATATTTTGATCTGGCCCTAGCGAAGGCTCCGACAAACTGGCATGCTTTATTGTTGCGTGCAGATACGTTTTTAAAATTACAAAAACCAAAAAAAGCATTAGCAGACTTTAAAAAAGTTTTATTATTTAATCCGACTCATCCATTAGCCCGAAAAGCCATCGGTAAACTTGAAGTTTTAACAGCTGACGACTATGAGGATGATGTTTTTGAAATGCAATCCGTCAAAGATTTCGCCGAAAAAACACATCAAAAAACAGATGCTATTGTTGATAATTCTTGGGTGATTTCGAATCAAAAAATGGAGCGCGTTTTATCATTGGTCGATGCATTTACTGTGCGTCATGAGTATCAAAAATCCATCAGCTTGCTGCGCGAATGCTTGTCAGAGTTTGGCGAGCATCCAGAGATTCAAACTCGACTTTTAAGACTTTCTCAGTATGAAAATGCTGAAAAAATACGCCCAAAAACTGAAGAAAAAAAATCAAATTCTCGCAGGGCTTTGATCAACCATAAAAAAATCAAAACACTTGAGTTATTGCTGCGCCGAATCCAAAAATTAAAATCTCCGGAGCTTGTGCCCTAACTAATCCTGTCTTAGACTTAAAGTCTTAAATTTCATTAATGAAAATAACATTCAAAATGAATCATAAAAACAGGAGTCGTCATGTACGAAACGTCAGATTTTAAAAAGGGCCTTAAAATGATGGTTGAAGGTCAACCTTATGTCATCGTTGATTTTCAACACGTTAAACCAGGAAAAGGAAATCAGTTTTCGCGAACTAAGATGCGCGCCATGCTGACAGGTCAAAATTTAGAACGCACATTTAAATCCGGTGAAAAATTTGAAGTTCCAAACGTTGAAAATGTTGAAATGACTTTTTTATACAAAGATGACAGTGGTTATAATTTCATGAACCAAGTAAATTTTGAACAAATCACCATGATGGAACATGAAATGGGTGAATCTAAAAATTATCTGACTGAAAATTTAGTTGTTACAATTACAATTTACAATGACAAGCCCGTCTTAGTTGATGTTCCAAATGCAGTAAATTTAAAAGTGGCATCAACTGAACCTGGCATTAAAGGCGACCGCGTTACCGGCGCGCAAAAACCTGCAACGATGGAAACGGGATTAGTTGTCAGCGTGCCGTTGCATATCGCCGAAGGCGATACTTTGCGTATCGATACTGAAACTGGCGAATATGTTTCACGCGAGAGTATGAAATAATTTGGCCGGGACCAACAGCCTTGAAATTGAAATACATAATTTATTTCAAGAGGGAACCTCTGTTGATTACGTTTGCCAAGAGCTATTAAATAAGTATGAAAAAAGTGAAACACTGAGCGCCTTTGAAATCGAAGGACTCAGTCATTTTTTAATTTCTGCTGGTCGATTCGAAGACCTCAAAAAACTGTATACCAAATGTTTAAAAAAATCTAAACTGAGCCAGTTTCCAATTGGCTTTTTGACTGAAGCTTTAGAAAAACAAAAAATTGAACTGACCGAAGACGACATCAATTTGTTTGATTACGTGATCGAACAACAACCCGCAGAATTAACAGCATTGCATTCAGAAAAAATTCTGAATTTTTCCTTAACAGCACAAAAGGCATTTCGACAGATGCCGCAAACTTTTCAAAAAGATCGCGCTTTGTTAAAAACGAAACTGATCGAACAGTTAAATCAAAATCGCATGTACCAATTAGTGGAGCAAGAGGAAGCCATTCTTGCGCAAATTATTAAATTGTTTCCGAATGATATCGAAATCAGTTTATTAAAACAAGCACACCTTGAAAAAAAGGCTGATGATATTTTATCGCGTGTGTTAATACAAAAAAAAATGACGAAAACAAAATCCGGCGCTGTCATGAACGATCCAGAATCTAAAAATTTGGTTCAGGATTTAACCGCTCAATTTGAAATATTAATACCGCAGCTTGAAAGTGAAGCCCCTGAACAACTGTACAATTTGGCGATTTTAACATTTCAATTTGAAATGTTCGATTTAACGTTGAAAATATTAAACAAAGCCCCGAAAACTTCAGCGCGTGATTGGCTGACTGCCGAAGCCTTTTTGGAATGTGGTCGTTTTTTAGATTTACTAAAGCTGATCGAAACTCTAGAAGCCGAAGGTTTTACACAATCGTCGACGCAATCAGAAATTATATTTGGAGCCACCTATTTAAAAGCTCTGGCTTATAAGGGGCTAGGTCAAACTGATTTAGCCATACATTTGCTGGAATCGTTGTCATTAACAGTTCCATCCTACAGATCAACAGAAGCTCTCTTGCACGAATGGAAAAATTCGTGAAGAAAAGCGTCGCGACCGCATTGTTTTTAAGCCCAGCAATGATTTTGGGATTTATATCTTTGTTTTGGATTTACGGTTTGAATCCGTATCTAAAAAACTGGATATTAACAAAGATTCCAGAAATTAATACAGCGCAACCTTATGTTATTCTGACTGTTAAAAATATTGATTTTTCAATTTTAAAACTTCAAGCCAAAGTCACCGATTTGTCGGTTGAATTTAAAAAAGATAGCCCACAAAATTTTGGCCTCTTAAAAAAAATTGATTTAAAACAGGCGAAAATTCAACTCGATTTATTTAGCCTAATGGTTGGTCAATTTTCATTTTCAAATTTAACCCTTGATGGATTAGAAACCAACCAGCGCACGAGCGCTTTACTGAAACTAAAATCTGACAATCAGAGTGCGACAAAAGAGATTCTTTTACATGATTTTTTTAAAGCCATCGATGGAATCCCGCTTCAGAAAATAATCATTCAAAATACAAACATTAAAATCGATGTGAATGAGTCTGAAAATAAAACACTTCGACAAATTCAGGCGCGAATTCCAAATTTATTTATTTCTCAGAACCACAAATCAATATCCATCGTAACGCATGATTTGGTTATTCAACTGACAAACCAACGGCAGGCATCGACTGAGTTGAAATTGCTGTTGAATGCCAAATTTGATGAAAAAACCTATGCTATAGAACAATTTCGGATTCAACACGGATCTTCTGAAATTGTTGCCTCATCATTTTCAAAAGATTTGCCGCAGCTTTTGATAAATCCAGAAACAGAAACACAATTTGATATTCGATTAAAGTTAGATGAACTTAAGGAATTGATTTATCAAATCAAAGAACAGTCTCAGCGTTTACCACAAATTGCAGGATTTATTAAATTAACCGGAAAAATTTCAACAACGGGTTTAAAAAAAAATTCAGGGCAATTTAAATTATCAACCGAAGAAGTGCATTTTGAAAATTTAAAATTTGGTAATGCTCGAGCGACAGCAAAAATTAAAGATAGTCATTTTTTAATAGATTCAATCCTTGTTGAACACCCGTCAGGCCAAGCTGAACTGAAACAGATTTCCCTGCAGCAAGAAAAACCTTATGCCTTTAAAGCGGATTTGGTTGTGCAAGATTTTCATTTGCAAAAATTATTTAAATCTTTGAATTTAAATGATATCCCCGCCGACCTCAAGGCTACAGCAAAAGCTCAGTGTTCAGGTCAAATTGAAAATTTAAAAGTACACTGTGATTCGCAAATTATGGCCAACAGTATATCTGTTCAAACGGAATTGAATGACCCCTTTTATATTGTTCAAATCGATCAAGCCGAAGCACTCAGTGAATCTGATCTAACGTTAAATGGATTAAATTTCAAAACAAATCTTCGCATTGGGAAATCGACCGTACAAAGCAGTGGTAACGTTAATTTTGAAAATGGTTTTGAAATGAAGTTTAATACAAAATCATTAGATTTATCTGAAATTAAAAACATCGCAAATCTAGGTTTAAAAGGTACCGCTTCCGGAGAACTTACAACAAATGGCGACACCAGTTTTGGTATCATCGATTCAAATTTACTAATTAATAATTTTGTCATTGATCATTTCGCCTTGGGTCAGTTGCAAACACATTTAAAATATGCCAAAGCTAAACTCAGCTTTCTAAATAATTTAGCAAAATTAAATAAATCAAATTACACAGGCGATGTTGAATTAGATTTTTCAAAATCACAAATTCAAGGCCAATTAAAACTAAATCCTCTTTTTTTAAATGATGTCCTCTTCGCAATTGAAGATCGCTGGCATCTGCCCATGACAGCTGGCGGCAAAGGAACTGCTGAAATTCAATTTAATGGACCACTTGATTTTTGGCAAATGAGTTACAATTTAAAATCTGAATTTCAACGCGGCCAAATTATGAACGAAACATTTATTAAATTAAATGCCGATTTACAGTCTGATGGCGAAAAAATTAATTTTAAGAATGTTACCCTGCTAAAGCCGCACGGATCACTTCGTGTGACAAACGACATCCTGACAACACCTGCAAAAGAAACTCCACGTCTGAATTTACAAATCAAATCAACGGGCTTAAGAATTGAAGATATCGATCACTTTTCTGATTTGTTCCCGACGGCCAATGGGCAACTGAATATCAACGGCACGGTCTCGTCAAATATTTTAACTCCAAAAGTTCTACTGCAAGTGCAAACAAAAGATTTAAAAATTGACAACACGTCACTTCCAACTTCGCAAGGCGATGTCGAATTAACATTGGATCACTTTAAATATTTGGGACAAATTTTTGGCCGACAACTGCAATTGGATTTAACAATTCCGATGAAGGACAAAGAAAAATTTTATATTAAGGCTCAGGCCCGAGATTTAAATCCGCTGATTTTATTGCCGATGCTCAGCTTGCCGCTACCGCCCAGCGATACCTACGCCAGTATTTCTGGCGATCTAGAGCTGAAATCTGACAATGCAGCTTTTAAAAATTTAACTGGAGAAATCACAGTCGAAAATATTTTATTACAGCGCAGTTCGCAAACCTTAAAATTAAAAAAGCCAGGCCTAATCACTTTCAATCATGGTTTAGAAAAAATGGACCCGCTGATTTTATCAGGTCCTGATCAAAATATGACTGTTGCATTAAAAAATGGTTCGAACTCTGAATTGCAAATTGATGGCCGAATATTTTTAAGACCGCTCCAATTTTTAGTACCCTTTTTGGATAATTTATCCGGCTTGGCTGAAGTGAGTTGTCTGGTCGATTTAAAGTCGCAAAAATTAAATTTTTCGGGCGAGGGACTGATCGACAATGCTTCGGTCACAATGAAGGGTTTTAAATATCCGATCAATGATATTTCTACTTATTTTGATTTTTCAAAATCTAAAATTATTTTCTCGGAATTAAATGCGACGTTGAACCAAACGGCCATCACGGGCCAAGGACAAGTCGATATAAAAGGTTCAAAAAATATTGATGTTTTATTGACTGCAGAGACTGATAAAATGGATCTGGAATTTCCGCCCAAGTATCAAACTTCGGGGATTGCTCAGTTAAAATTTTACGGCCAATGGTTACCATACAACTTAAAAATTGATTACGCCATTGACGAAGGTAATATCACCAAAGAATTTACCGAAGATGACGAAAATGCTGTATTCAGTCTGCGACCAAGCCCCTTTTTACCGGAACAACAATTGAATCAAAAAAATCAATCACTGCTGTTAGATGTGACTGCAGATTTTTCAAAAGGTGTAACAGTCAAAAACCGAATCGTTGACGGTATCGCGCTTGGAAAAATTCATGTCACGGGTTCCCCAGAAAATCCTATTTTACAAGGCCGCGTTGATATTCAACAAGGTAGTCGTTTGTTTTTTAAGGATAAACCTTTTGATATCCAATTGGGTTCAATCACCTTTGGTGGCGAATATGTTATTAACCCAATTATATTCATGAACGCAAACGCCCGAGTTTCAGATTATGATATCAACTTACAAATACAAGGCCCCGCAAAAAGTTTAGATATTCAGCCCACCAGTCAGCCCAGCTTATCACGTGAAGACATTTTTTCGTTATTAGCATTGGGCTATACGGCCTCAAAAAATGATCAGGTTCTAAGTTCAGACATACAACAAAAACAAACTGGATTAGAGGTCCTAGCTGCTCTGAGTAACCAGTCTGAATTAAATAAAAAATTGCAGCAAAAATTAGGATTGAATGTGCAGCTGTCACCAAGTATCGATAGCACTCGAAATATTGCTGTACCCAAAGTCACCGTCAGCAAAAAGTTAAGCTCTAAAGTCACAACATCGTATTCAAGGCCACTGACGGGGGACCAACAAGAAAATGAAGTTCGCATGCAATATCTTTGGTCCAAAGATATTTCGCTTATTTTAAATTATCAGAATCAAGGCGCCGACCAACAAACAAATATTTTACAAAATAACAAAAATGATACGGGTATTGGTGGCATTGATTTAGAATTCAAAAAGGAATTTGGCGAATGAACTTGCGTCGAAACTTAATATTT
>JAYTMM010000325.1:0-2379 GCA_043728555.1 Pseudobdellovibrionaceae bacterium | reverse complement strand
GCGAGTCATTATTGCAGGATTAATTATTGAATCCAAAGAAATGATCACCAAAAAAGGCACGCGTATGGCCTTTGGCAAAGTCGAAGATTTAACCGGTTCGGCCGAGCTTGTGATTTTTCCGGATACATTCAGTCAGTGCGGTCATTTTTTAAAAGAAGAACGTCCGGTGTTGGTTGGTGGTACGATCGAAGTGAACGATGGCAGTGTGAAAGTGATTGTTGATAACATTGCACCGTTTGAGGAAGCCATGAGAAAAACTCAGCGAATCACTTTCAGACTGGATAAAATTTCAGAAGATAAATTTGAAAGTTTAAATCAACTGATCAATAATTTTGAAGGCTCAACGTTGGTCAGATTGATGATGAATATCGACAATCGTCTGGTGCAACTTGAAACCGAAGATATTAAGAAAATTCAAATTTCAGATTCATTTTTCGAAGAAGCACACCAGTTGTTTGGCCAGACAGATTTTATAGAGATTTAAATTTTATGAATAAAGAATTATCATAGAAAAAACATGAACGTACGGAGATAAGCCTATGAAAAAATTGAATGTATTAATATTGATTGTGATATTAAGTGTATTTTCTTGTAAATCAGCCACTGAAAAAACCGTGATGACGATGCCAGTTTCTGCACCCATTGAATCTGCAAAGCCTGTGCAGGTTAAAAAAACAATCAAAGATGTCGATTACAGAAATTTAAAAGCCGATACATCATTTAAAAAACGAATTGTTATTTTACCTTTTACGGATCAAATCCAAAAAGATGCGTCACTGAATTCTTCAAATTATCAAAGCCCAGATTCTGTCAAAGAGAATGCAAGAATTGCATTCTCGAATGATCTTGGCAGTTTTGATCAATTATTAATTTCAGATGTTTCTGAATTAAAAATTGATATCAAAAAATATTTAAAAAATGGAGACTACGATTTAAAAACGATGGCCAAAGACACTCAAAAATCAGGTGTCAGTTCAATTCTTGAAGGTCAAATTATCGATGTCAGACTGAAAAAATCAGCCGATCAGGTTGGAATAATTCGTGATTTGACGGCCACGTATGAAGTTGTAGTCAGACTTCGAATAATGAATATTCGAAGTGAACAAGAAATGTTTCATACGGTAAAAACTGTTTCGCTTGAAGAAAAAAACACACGTATCGCAGAACGTGTGGTCGGCGATGCTTTTTTTGTAAAAAATCCAGAATTGGTTGAAGTTTTAATTAAAGATGCATTTTTAGATTTTACCGCGCAGATTCAACAAGCCTTAAGCGCCGTTCAATGGGAAGGTCGCATTGCAGCGGTGCGAGCCGATAAAATTTATTTAAATGTAGGTCGAATTTCAGGTGTTCAAATCGGCGACATTTTAAAGGTTGTTGATGATGGTTCTGAAATTTATGATCCTGAATTGGGTTATAATTTAGGTCAAATTCGTGGACGAGTAAAAGGAACACTTGAGGTTGTCAGTTTTTTTGGAGTCGATGCGGCTGTAGCAATTTTGCATTCAGGTGCGGGCTTTAAAGAAAGTGATCGAGTCGAGTTGTATTGATGTCATTTTTTGAATCAAAATATTTAGGTAAAATAGATTTTGAAAAAGCCTTTGATTTGCAAAAAAATCTTTGGGAAAAAGCGCGGTCATTGCGTATTAATTCTGTGATTGGACTTGAGCACCCAGCGATTATTACTTTGGGACGAAGAGCTAATTGTTCTGAAGTCCATGAAACAAATCAAATACCAATGACAAATGCATCGCGCGGTGGGCTTGCGACATTACATTCTGAAGGTCAGCTTGTGATTTATCCGATTATTCAGTTATCGCAGTTTAAATTAGGCGTTCGTGATTACGTTCATTTGCTGTTGGATATAACTGAAAAAGTATTTTTTAAACTGAATTTAAAAACCTACAAAGATGATTTGAACATTGGTTTATATACTGACAAAGGAAAAATTGCTTTCTGCGGTCTGGAAATTAAAAATGGCATCAGCCTGCACGGCATTAGCATCAATATATCCAATGATTTAAATTTATTTAAAAATATTAAATCCTGTGGTTTTGATTCGATGGATTTAGACCGATTAACAAACTACAGAACAGACATAAATCCTTCGAAATTCTATAGTTTGTGGGTTGAAGAATTTAATTCGTATTTGAAAAAATAAAAATAAATTAAAAATGATATGTGATCATAAATTTATATTTATTCACTGAATCTGTTTTTTCACCAAAATTTTGAATTTGACCAGAGCGTTTATAATTTTCAACGGCAAATTTAACACTTAAATTATCTGTGATTTTACGTTCAACGAAAACTTCAATTGTACGCAATTGATCAGTGATATTTAATTCAGTGAGTTGCTGGCCATGATCACGTTGACGCGAA
>JAYTMM010000324.1:0-2855 GCA_043728555.1 Pseudobdellovibrionaceae bacterium | reverse complement strand
TCTGTATTTATGATGTGATCAACAGATATATTTGATTCTGACAAATGCTCAGCCAAAGAAACTGAATTCGTAGCCGTCTGATCGTAAATTAAATATCTGGAATAATCGGCCGTATTTTGAGAATAAGATATCGAGGCTTTGTAGTTATATAAAAATTGAATCTCTTTAAGAGACAAATCCGTACTAAAAATATTATTTTGCAATTTTTCTTCCAAAGTTAAAGCACCTGATTTTGGTGAATAACTCGATGACGAAACTGATATTTCTATAGATTTAATTTTTGCCCATAGTGGCTGTGAACAGAAAATAATCAAAATTAATGGGCGCAGGATGTACAAGCTGAACCCCCTGCACTGTTTTGCATATCGCGAAGCCCGCGCCCTAACGTCGGGCGCACGCCAAAAATTGGTTTTGATAAATCATAGTTCGTATCATTAATTAATGTCAGATCAATTTCATGATCCAAAGGTTTAGTTTCCTCGGAAAATGTGACTGTTGAAATTAAAATAAACACAACGACCAAAACCAATTTCATAAATTACTTTAACAGATCACGAATTGTTTGCATATCCGCAGGCTCGTAAGTGCCTTCATGTTTAAATATAACTTTACCATTTTGATCGACAATAAACGACGTCGGCGTTGCTGATACAGCGAAAGCCTTTGTCGCAAAACGATTGTTGTCTAAAACATATGGAAACGAAAATTCAGATCTAATTGTTTGATAAAAATCACGCAATTGCTTTTCACGACGATCAAGGCCTACAAACTTAAATGTGGCTTTGCCAGAAAGTTCTTTCGATAACGAAATAAATTTCGGTTGATTTTCCATACAAGCTGGACACGTTGTCGAGAAAAATTCCAAAACAGTATATTTTTGACCTTTTTCAGTTGTTAAAACATCTTGTGTTTTTTCTGTTCCATCGGCCATTAAATGATTTACAGAAATTCCTGCCTGAACTAAATCGCCAGCCTCTAAAGCCATCGAGTTCAATCCACAAAGTACCAGCGACATTAAAATAATTTTTTTCATACGTGTTTCCCCTTTGTTTTTACATTAAAGGATTGCACATGTTGTGTCTAATTTAAAATACCTGTTTTTTGATTAGAGTTGCTCAATATAAAATTAAGCGCAACTAACCTATGCCCACCAAGGCTGTTGGCCCATGCGCTTTAACCAATGTTTCACGAAGAAATTGATTTTCTTTACGTTTTAAATCGGGATCTGATTTTAAAATTTCAAAAGCAGAATCACGTGCTGATTTTAATAATTCAAAATCGCGCACAAGGTTCGCCATTTTAAATCCGGGCAGGCCCGATTGTTTGGCTCCCATAAATTCACCAGGGCCACGAATTTCTAAATCGAATTCGGCGACTTTGAATCCATCATTTGTTTTTTCCATAAATTCAATGCGTTCGCGAGTTTCAGGGCTCATGGCATAACCCATAATCATCACGCAATAGGACTTGTGTTCACCACGCCCCACACGCCCGCGCAATTGATGCAACTGTGATAAACCAAAGCGTTCGCTGTGTTCGATCATCATCAAATTTGCATTCGGTACGTCTACACCGACTTCGATCACTGTCGTTGAAACAAGAATATCAATTTTGTGTTCGCGAAATAAATTCATGATTTCGTCTTTTTCGACGGGCTTCATTTTGCCGTGTAATAATCCAAAACGAACTTTGGGAAATTCATTTTTTAATTTTTCATATTCATCGGTCGCATTTTTTAAATCGATTTTTTCAGATTCTTCAACCAACGGATATACCACATAGGCTTGTCGGCCCTTTTCGATTTGCTCGATCATGAATTTAACAGCTTGAGCACGTTTTGTTTCAGTGATCACACGCGTTTGAATTGGAATTCTGTTTTTTGGCATTTCGTTAATGATCGAAACATCCAGATCACCATAAACTGTCATAGCCAACGTTCTTGGGATCGGAGTCGCTGTCATAATTAAAAAATGTGGCGGCGATGCGATGTGGCCTTTGTTTTTTAGCAATCCTCGCTGAGCGACACCGAACCTGTGTTGTTCGTCGATAATGACAAGTCCTAATTTTTGAAACTGCACCCAGTCTTCGATCAATGCGTGCGTTCCGATCAACAAATGAATTTCATAAGAAATTAATTTTTCTAAAAGTAAAACTCTGTCTTTAGCCTTTGTTTTTCCTGTTAGGATACCTACAGCTATTCCTAAGGGTGTTAGTATTTTCTGTGCATTTTTAAAATGCTGTTCAGATAAAATTTCAGTCGGAGCCATCAAACACGATTGATAACCCGACTCATGTGCTTCGGCGATCGCTAAAAAACTGACCAATGTTTTACCTGACCCGACATCACCCTGAACCAACCTGTTCATGGGCTGACCCGATCTGAAATCAGTTTTTATTTCGGCAAAAGATTTTTTTTGGGCCATTGTTAATTCGAAAGGTAATGATTTTTCTAAACTACGCGCAACAAGACCTTTGTTTTCAATCAATAAGCCTTTTTCTTTTTTTAATCCTGACTTGCGTGCCGCCAAATACATTTCGAGCCAGAAAAATTCTTCAAAAATAATTCGTTTGTGGGATTTAGATTTAAATATATGGTAATCGTTGGCAAATTCAACATCCGGAAAATGAATTCGTTGCAAAGCCTCTGCACGCGAAATTAAATCATGATTTTTCATTAACGAAACAGGAAATGATTCTTCGGGAAATTCTTTGAGCTGTTGAAACGCAGATTCAATTAATTTATGAATTTTATTTGATGCGATCCCTTCATTTTCAACATAGATCGGAACTAATAAATCTTCGGCAGCTGTTTCTGCATTTTCAATTTCAACATCCTTTAGTTCTGGATGATGAAA
>JAYTMM010000323.1:0-2596 GCA_043728555.1 Pseudobdellovibrionaceae bacterium | reverse complement strand
AAATAGTTTTTGATCTTACTTTCGCACCGAGCCGACGCTTATTTCGTCGGCTCGCGTTAAACATCCGCATTGACGATAAAATTTTAAATTCTTAGAATTTTACCAATGGGATTATTCGACAGATTTGCAGATTATTTTTCAAATGACATCGCTATTGATTTAGGTACCGCCAACACATTAGTTTATGTGAAAGGTCGCGGTATTATTTTGGACGAACCATCAGTTGTGGCTGTTCAAAAAAATTATCGCGGTCAACAAAATCGCGTACTTGCCGTCGGTAAAGAAGCCAAAGAAATGTTGGGGCGCACGCCCGGCAGTATCGTTGCCATTCGCCCGATCAAAGACGGAGTTATTGCAGATTTCGAAGTGACTTCGGCGATGCTGGGTTATTTTATTAAAAAATCAATTGGTGAAAAAAAATCTTTGGTTCGTCCGCGAATTATTATTTGTGTTCCTTACGGAATTACTCAGGTTGAAAAGCGCGCCGTTAAAGAAGCCGCTCAATCTGCGGGCGCCAGAGAAGTTCATTTGATCGAAGAACCTATGGCTGCAGCTATTGGCGCAGGTCTGCCAATCACAGAACCATCAGGAAATATGGTTGTTGATATGGGCGGCGGCACAACAGGTGTTGCTGTGATTTCATTGGGCGGAATCGTTTATTGTAAATCAATCAAAGTGGCGGGCGATAAATTCGACGAAGCCATTGTGAATTATGTTCGACGTCAGTTTAATTTATTAATCGGCGAACGGACTGCTGAAGCGATCAAATTAAAAATTGGAAACGCGTATCCATTTGAACAGGAACGCACAATGGAAATTCGTGGTCGCGATCTGGTTGCGGGCGCGCCGAAAACAATTGAAATTACCAGTACTCAAATTAATGATGCTTTGATGGATTCATTGTCAGAAGTGATTGATGCTGTTCGAACGGCTCTTGAAAAAACACCACCGGAATTAGCATCAGATATTGTTGAAAATGGAATCGTGTTAACAGGTGGCGGAGCGCTGCTAGCAAATATGGATGTGTTACTTCGTGAGCGAACGGGTTTGCCTGTTTCAATCGCCGAAGATCCGTTGACTTGTGTTGTTATGGGTTCTGGAAAAGTTTTAGATCAATTAGATCTTCTCAGTCAGTTAACGATCGATTAATATATTTTTAATGGCAGAAAATAAATTTCAAAAAGAATGGATAGCTGTCCATTTATTATTTCCAAATTCAGCGCAAGCGCGCGACATTTTTTTATATGTTATATCTGAAGCCAATAAAAATAAAACTGCTGCTGATCATGGTGTTTATTATCTAAAACGCATAATTCAAATATTTTTAAAAACACCCGCTATACAATCCATGTTGTCATTTGCTGAATTTGAAAATGAAAAATTCAAACAGTGGCCAGAATATTATAAAAAATTATCTAAAACTGAATCTGTTTATGTTGTCGCAGCCTTGTTTTATCAATCGTCAGTTAATGAAATCGCGAGTCTTTTTAAAAGCACGCAGAAAAATACAGAACTGCAGATTAAAAAATCAATCTATAAAATTATTCCAAAGCCTGAATATAAATCAGTATTAAATACAGGATTTAAATTTAAAAAATATAATTCTGATAATGAATCAGATTTTTTTATCTATGATCATATTATTGATTATGTGCTAAATCCTAATTGTGCAGAAGGTTTAAAAACTCAGAAAAAAATATCAGAAGATGTGCGTTTTAAAAAATATTATGAACAAATCATTTCCTTACAGTCAGAATTAGTCCAACTGTATAATAGAATCTATGAACTGCCTGTTCAGAAAACACCAGATCCAGATACAACAATGTCATCGGATGCGAAGCTGAATCGGAATTTATTCAACAGAAAAAAGAATATCGGCTATGCAGGTATTGTTATTACTGCAATTTTAGTATTTATGTATCGGCCCTTATTTTTGCAAGAGGCACTAAATAAAAAAAATATCGAAACAATTGAAATACAACAAATTAAAATCGATCGGCACAAAGACGATGGCTCATTGGCTGTTGCACAGATTACACCTGATGCTAAAATTGAAATAGTCCGGCCAAAAACTGAAGCAGCCGCCGTGGTTCGTAATGATCAAACGCCGGAAAAAATGACCGACAAAAAAACTGCTGACGATACGGCAACAAAAAAATCGCAGCCTGTTGAAAAAATTAAAACAGGCGGCGGTGTGTTTCGCGGAAAATTGTATGTGACAGACGTGCAGACAGTGATCAACGTTGTAAAAGAAAAAATTATTGTGTTGGGTGGACAAAAAGCCGGTGAAGTTGAACTGGGTTGGATGAAAAATGAAACTACCAGCTATTTTCACTTTTCGTTTCCGAATGAAAATAAAGCTGATCTTGAAGATTATTTGAAACAATTTGGAAAAATTGAGCTTGTGTTCGAGCCGCATCCACGCGTTATGCCTAAAGGAATTCAGCGTTATATCATAGAAATTAAACAAAATGAATAAACCAAAAAATATCAAATACAAATCGATGCGTTCGGTTTTGGTTATTTGGTTTATTTTATTCTCTGTTGTTCCGTTGGTATTTATGGGCTGGTATTCTATTTTTAAATTTCAGCGCGC
>JAYTMM010000322.1:0-10103 GCA_043728555.1 Pseudobdellovibrionaceae bacterium | reverse complement strand
ACGTCATTTAAAACGTCAGCTTTGCAGTTCATAAATTCAACTAATATGTGTCGGCCAAGTGCTTTCATTTGTTTCACACCCTTTTCATTTTTGAGATTGTTTGAAGCGTGAAAATAGGGCCGAGGGGGTCAGTAATCAAGTGTTTTTTTAAGTGTTTTTAGTCTTGAAACGAATTTCATAAGATTGATGAATTTTTTGATCATGACAATCCTGAGGAATTGTTTTTTCAGAGGTGTTTTTGACTGAAAATTCATTTTCAATTTCTGTAGCTAATTTAAATTTTCGCTTATTTGTTGAAAAATAGAGTGTTCCGTCGGCCTTTAGAAATTTTAAAGTGTTTAAAATCAATTTGAGCTGGTCACGCTCGACTTCGAAACTGTCGATCATACTTTTTGAATTTGAAAACGTGGGAGGATCTAAAAAAATCATATCAAAAGATTGCTTATAATCCGGCCAATTTGAAGCGTGCTCGATAAACTGCAGAACATCTTGTTCGACAAATCTGTGTTTCGTTGTGTCTAAATCATTCAGTGCGAAATTTTCTTGGGCCCAATCAAGGTATTTATCAGATAAATCGACGCTGACAGTTTCGGCTCCGCCAATTGCGGCCATTAACGAGACAACGCCTGTGTAACAAAATAAATTAAGAAACTTTTTTTGCTTTGAATTTTTCAAGAAAAAATAACGAAGTGGCCTGTGGTCAATAAAAAGTCCTGTGTCTAAATAATCCCACAAATTGACTAAAACAGAGATCCCATTTTCAAGGACAACAATTTTTTCGTTTTTGTCTTCGAGTTTTTGGTATTGATTTAGACCTTTTTGGCGTTCACGCTTTTTTAGAACGATTTTTTTTGTAGCTGTTTCATCATCAAATTTAAATAATTTTTGAATGGCTATGACGACTTCAGTATCTTTGTGTTTTCCATGATCGATATCTTCGGTTTTATCGAACACGACAATATAGTCCTTGTAGACATCAACTAAAAATGGAAATTCAGGAATGTCTTTGTCGTATAATCTGTAGACTTCAGTTTTTGCACGATCAGCCCAAGGTTTTAATTTCTTTAAATTTTTTTCGAGTTTATTAAAAATCATGAGTCTGTGTAATTCAAATAGAGCTAAAAATAAACCTATTCGTTCTGCGCGGCCGTAAAATGTAAATTCGGGTAAGAATTACCTGTCAAAAAAGATAACAGCTCTGTTTTTGTCTGTGTCGTGTTAGATGTTTTGCATTGATAAAAAATATTTCGGGGGAAGTATGAGAAAATTAAATCGTCCTGTTCTAACTATATGTATTATTTTTGGATCAGCATTTATATTAGCCGCCATGGGGTGCGGGCCGGGTTCGTCGTCAAAGTCAGCGCCAGTTGCTGGCGTGGGTGGTATTGAGCAAAATCAAAATGATGGTGGCACTGTACAAGCAGAACCGGTCGTCCAAGAATTGCCACCTTCACAAATTACGCGTGAATGTAGCGCCACCGAATTTTCGCAATTAATTGCATGGAGAAATTTGTTAACTTCGGCAAATTCAGCAGTTGATACATCAAAAGGCAAAAAAGACAATGCAACAATCCAGTCTGCAATTTCAGCTGTTAAAAGTTGTGATTCAGAGATCGAACATCATAAATCTGAGCCGTGCCGTAAAACTGTTGTGACCCGCATATCGACTGAAATTAAATATTATGATCAAGCTCGTATTTTAAAAGACTGCAAAAAATCGACAGATTATTTGATAAAACATAATGCTCGTCCAACAAAAAATGCGGATCCTGTTGTTGTAACGCCGAATGAACCGCCAGTTAATAACAGTGGGAATGCTAGTGGTGTCATTGAGCCGCAAAATCCTAATTCAGGTGGCGTTGCTCAGCCAACAGGTTCGTTTCGTCAATGTTCAAATGATGAATTTTCAAGATTAACTGAATACAGTGGAATGCAATCGAAAGCGGACGCTTCGATTAAAAATTTAGGTGGTTCAGCAAATTGGACCTACGATTCAAATGCAATTTCAAATTCTGCCTTAGCTGTCAAATCGTGTGAAAATTTAATTAAATACCATTCGACAAATCCATGTCAGCGTTCAATTTTACAACCAGATGGCTCAAAATTAACAAAAGAATATTCTGGTGAATCTTTGCGTGCGCGGTGCCAAGTGGCCAGAACCTATTTTTATGAATTTGTTCAAAATACAAAAACATTGATGTTTCCAAACGCTGAATTGTATTTAGATTTTTCTCCGTTAAGTCCTAAAATTTTTGAACCGGGATTTAAGGACCAGGTTTCGGGGAATTGTTTAGTTGAAAACAGAACTGAAAATACAATTGATTATTCCAATAATATGGCGTTGATCGTTGATACGCGTGGGTTCGAAGAAAAAATGTTGATCATGGAAACTGCCGAGGGATTACTTGTGCAATGTTATGGATTAAATGTGGATGGTCCGTTCAGTAAGCGTCAAATCGTGAAAGTTCTGAAAGAAGAACAATCTGATATTCGCTTAAGTTATAAATTAAAATAATTAAACAATCGTTTTTGTAATATGCCTGAAATATTCAGGCATATGCGGTCGATGATACCAAGCCAGTGCGATTTTAAAATCAAAAAACTGCGAAGGAGAGATATCAAAAAGCTCTCCTTTTTTTATGTGTGCAGCCGCATATTCTTCTGAAAGCACAGAATAACCCATGCCGGATGTGATCATCGACGTTAATGCGTCAGTATTATTTGCGTAATGGCGCTCTTTTTTGACTTTGGATTTTAATTTATATTTTTCGAGGTAATTTAGCGTCATCATGTCTTTGGAATTAAAATCAATGATGGATTCGTTGGTGATGATGTCGGTAAAAGTGCGCCTCTTCCATGAGGTCGCTACATAAAGTTTGTATCGTTCAGCTTTTAAAATTTTAGAATCCATTTCTTTAGTAACGTCATGGTGTTCTAAAATTGCAAGGTCACAAAAACCTGTTTTTAATTTATCAGAGTTGCTGTCGACATCAGACAAATCAAATCTAAAACGTAAATTTTTATTTTTATGAGATGTTTCAGATAAGTTGGGAATGACCCGAGACCGCAATATACTAGATGGTCCTGAGATGCTGATTTCGATGATGCTATCAATGTTCGTGCCTTGGATCTTTGATAGGGTCATCCCCTCGTTTTCTAAACTATTTTTCACATAGTGCAAAAGGCTTTCGCCTTCGGTTGTCAACTTCATACCTTTTCGAGATCTGATAAAAAGTGTTGTATTCAACATTTTTTCAATCGAGCGAATACGTTGTGTGACACCTGTCTGAGTTAATCCAATTGTACGAGCTGCTTCCTGGACGGTTCCTTTTTGAACAACGGCCCAGAAAGCCTCTAAGGGGGGGGATAGTAAACTCATTTAAAATCATAATAAACTTATAATTATGAATTATACAAACACTTTATTTTTTCATAACTTGCACAGCATCAGAGTTTTCAACACGTGCTGTGTGGAAAAGTTTTCTGAAAACAAATTTTTGCAAAAGCAAAATAACAAAGGACAAATAAATGAATAAAAAAAATTTGATACTAGGGGTAGTCAGTTTATTAGCGATGAATTTTTCAAAAGCTGATGTGGATAAAGTTGTGCAGAAGCCTGTGCAGTATTTTTGTCAAAATTCTGAGGTTGGGAATTTTAAATTAACCAAAGATCAAGGTCTGGAATATAAAATTGAATTCAATGCAGATAAATTTAATATTGAATTTCAAGATACAGAGATACATCCTAAAAAAAATGAAAAATCGATCTTTCTGAATGTTTCTGAATTTGAAATATCTAAAAATACACAGGTCATAGCCAGTCTAATAATTTCTGAATCTAAAGTTCAATCAGGTTTTGGCAACTGTGGTCGCGCAACACGTGCGCCGTGTGATTTTCCAGTTTATAGAATTGAAATAAATGCTGAACTGACTATTGATCAGATGACGTATGATTTCGTTTGTAGTAAAAATTAATTTAATCCTGAGCAGCCTATTTCTGATGGGCTGCTCGTTTAAATCAACAGAGGTTAAATTTCAGTCTGTCGAATCAAAAACATCAATGGGTCAACCTGTTTATAATTCGATTAAATTGATATCAGACGATAGCAAAGATATTTGGATGATGAATCAAAGTCACTTCGGACCAAATCCAGCAAAAGAAAATATTGATCGGATTGCAATTATTGTCGATAAATTAAAAAGTCCGAAGGTTGCTGAATATTTTCAATTGCCCGCGGGTGAATTAATTTGGTCTGATGATTTAAAATTAAAAAAAATAGAATACAAAGTATCATGTTTTTCATGTCATGCGAATGGACCCAGAGCACTTCGCCCTGACTATGAAAACTTTCAAATCGGCCAATTAGATCGTCTTAAAATTAAATACTGGAATTATAAAATCGCAGGGTACGGTCGAATTGTTGAATCTGCGAATCAATCAATTGAGGATCAAGTTTTAAAAGTGCCATTTCGTAACAGGACAAATTTAGATAACCAAAAATTAAATTTAAAAACTTGCACGAAATGTCATAACGAAAATGATTCAAGGGCGCGCGGCTATTTAACGCGCCAAAATTTAGTCACAATAAATTTTTTGATTGATAAAAAAATAATGCCACCGGAAGAGCAAGGTTTGTCCAAAGATGAAAAAAATAAATTAAGCAGGTTTATTAAAGGTTTTGAATCTTCTGCGCCAAAATCGTTTGGTGCCACGACGTTTTTTCGTCGAATTCTGTACCGTGCAATGCTCCCCAAGTTTTTACAATTTTAAATCCTGCTTTTTTAAGTGAAGTTTTTAATTCTGCGTTGGTGTAAATATTTTGCATGAAGTGCCCGCGAAATACTTTAGCCTTTGGTTTTCTAGCATCAATAATTTTCCAATCAGAATAGGTGCGCATTTCTTTTTTATTTAAGTAGGCGTTGTCTAAAACGAAAACATTTTTTTCAACTTCGTTGCCGATACCTGTGGGCTTCAGATCACCTAAATGATGTGCGACGCCGCTGCCGTTTAAAGTATTTATCACAAAATAACCATTGGGCTTTAAAACTTTATAAACTTCAGTCAGCACTTTAAAATCATCGCTGCGTTTGTCGAAATATCCATAGCTGTTGTACATTGATGTGACTAAATCAAAACTGTTTTTATCAAAATATTTTGAAGTTAATTTCATATCGCCATGAACGAATTTTAAATTTTTTTTAAATTTTTCGGGCGTTTTTAGTTTTGCGACTTTTAAAAAATCTTTGGTGTAATCAAGGCCTGTAGTCTGGTGTTTTTTTGCAAATAAATGTGAATGACGACCTTCGCCGCAACAGAGGTCTAAGATATTTAATTTTTTCGTTGAATCAATTTCAGATAAAACTTTTTTGACTTCGTTTTCAGTTTGTTTTCCTAAGCGGGGCTTAAACATCACTTCGGCCGTTAAGGGTTTAAAAAAATGTTTCCACCAGTTTTTATTCATGGGTTAACCTTCCATGCTGGTGCAAATCTCGACTAAATTGCCATTTAGATCACGAACGTAACTGACGATTTGTCCCCATGGTTTTTTCTTCGGTTCGCAAACGCCAATAGCGCCAGCTTGGATAGCTTTTGTATAAGAGGCTTCAACATTTGCAGAAACAAGCCCAATTTCATTGGCGGCTGGTTTGTGGTTTAAATTTGATTCTTGATAATCGAAACCGTGCGATTTTGCTGTTTCGTGAGCCACGAATCCCAATTTAGTAAGGCCCGTGATCATTTCGCCGTACTGATTTGATTCGTGCAAAAAACCTTTTTTTAGATCAAAATCTTTTTCGTAAAAATTCATCGAAGCCTGCACATCATCAACATAAAATAAAATGTAACCTAATTTCATTTCGGCTCCTTTTAATTAAACAATTTTTGAAATAAATAAATATATTGTAACGCCAAAAGCTTTGCGTATTCAGTCATGTTGGCGGCGCGACCATGGCCACCGTCTTTGTTTTCAAAATAAATGACGGGATGATTTTGTTCACGCATGCGCGCGACCATTTGGCGTGCATGCGCGGGGTGTACGCGATCGTCTTTGGTGCTGGTGACATAAAAAACTTCTGGATATTTTTTATTTGGCTGCAGATTATGAAGTGGCGAATATTTCAAGAGATATTCGCGCTCGGCCGGCACATCAGGGTTGCCGTATTCTGCCATCCAGCTGTTTCCAGATAGCCATTTGTGGTATTCCATCATATTTGCCAAGGGAACTTCGCTGATGACTGCGTTAAATAATTCGGGTCTCTGCGTAAATGCAACTGACGTTAATAAACCGCCATTTGATCCACCATGGATTCCCAGATGTTTGGATGATGTTATTTTTTTTGCGATTAAATCTTCGGCGATCGCGTAAAAATCATTAAAGACCAGTTGTCGATTTTCTTTCAGGCCGGCCTTGTGCCAATCGGGACCGTATTCGCCGCCGCCACGAATATTGGCTAAAACATATACGCCGCCTTTTTCAAGCCAAGCTTTGCCTGTGGCACCTAAATAATGCGGAGTCAGTGCGATTTCAAAACCACCATAGCCGTAAAGTAAAGTAGGGTTTGATCCATCGAGGCTCATATTTTTTTTATGAACAACAAAATACGGAATCAATGTGCCGTCAGAACTTTTTGTTTTGTATTGATGAGCCACAAGATTTTTTGATTCAAAACGAATCGGCGAAGTCATTATTTTTTTAATTGAATGAAGATTCTGTAAATCGACGTAGTGATATTCAGTGGGATTTAAAAAGCTGGTGAAGTTTAAATAAATTAAATCATTATCATTTGTTGACGCCATGACTGATGTATTGCCAGCATCGCCTAAATTTATTTTTTCTGAAATCCATTGATTGTTTTTGAATTGGTATTTCAAGACTGATTTTTTAACGTCATCAAGCGCTGTCACCATTAAATAATTTTTTGTACTGACGGCGAATTCAAAAAATTGCGTTTTAGACGGTGTAAATGCAACATGGTATTCGGGATTTGATAAGTTATTTAACGAAAATGAAAATACAGATCCGGGTTTATATATGGTCTCTTTGATTTTAAAATCAGATCGGTTTGAAAATAAAAACTGATCGTTAAAAATTTGTACGAATTCAGCGTCTTCGGGCATAGGAATGGATTGCAATGTGTGTTTTTCATCGTCTGAAATTAAAAAACGTTTTCCTGAATAAAAAGTTTTAGCCTGATTTAAAATAAAATAATTTTTTCCACCGCGGTGATAATTATACAGCCATGCTGCGACATCTGTTTTTTCAGCAGTAAAAATAATTTCAGCAGTTTCAATTTTTTGACCACGTTTTAATTTTTTAACAACTGTGGGGTATCCTGAATTTGTTAATGTCTGTGGATTTGTGCCGTCGCAGATATATAATGTATTTTGGTCAATCCAAGTTGCATCTGTTTTTGATTCAGGAATGTAAAATCCGTCTTGAACAAATGACTGCATTTTTAAATTATATTCGCGAAGAACTTTGGCGTCTTTGCCGCCATCAGATAATTCAACCAAGCACAGTTCATTTTGGGGTTCTAAACAGTCAAAACCTTTCCAGACCCAATTTTTATTTTCAGATTTTGAAAGCGCATCAATATCTATGACAATTTGCCAGTCTGGTTTTTTTGCATTTAACTGATCAACAGTCGTTTTGCGTAAAATTCCACGAACGTGAATTTCATCTTGCCAAAAATCGTAAATGTCAGATCCTATAAAATAAAAGTGCGGTAGTTTGTCTTTGGCGGTCAGGATAGATAAAATTTCAGAATATGTTTTTTCATATCTGGGATCTTTCATTAATCGATCTAGGGATAATTTATTTTCTTGTTCGACAAATTGATTCACACGATCAGAGCTGACGTCGGTTAGGTAGTTAAGATGGTCCAAATTCATTTTGCCTCCGACTTGATTTTTGTTCATCGACGTGCAGGAAATTATTCCCACCAATAATAAGATAATCCACACAAGACGCATCCGATTCCCCAATCCAATATAGGTGTATTTACAAAATAGCTGTAAGCGAACATGGCTATTGATACTAAAATTAATTTGATATTTTGACGACGTTTACTTTCTTTGAACAACCAAATGGCAACGGTGCTGAAAAATAAACTGGATAATAAAGATGACAGGCTGAAGCCCATCATCTGTTTAAAACTTTCAATAAAATACTATTAGCGAAATTCAACAATGTCTTTCATTTCAAAACGAACTTTTTTGTTGTGTTGATATTTATCATCCGCAGATCGATATCCGCAAGCAACTGCTGCAACAGTTTTCCAGCCTGTGCCAACAAGGTCTAAAACTTTATCGTAACCTGCGGGATCAAGACCTTCCATTGGAAGCGTATCGATCTCCATTAATGATGCAGTTGTTAATAGTGTGCCCATCGCGATGTAAGCTTGGCGCTGTGCCCACCAGTTAATAACTTCTGAACGTGGACCTTTCACCAGATCGCCAATCATCATATTTTTGTAGCCATCAAGACCTGCGGCATCAATTCCGCGAACTTGGGCCGTCGTTTGAATAAATTTTTCGATGTGGGCTTCGTCCATTTTTTCTTTGTAGGTGAAAACAACGAAGTGCGAAGCTTCAGTCACCGGAGTTTGTCCCCATGACAGAGGCAATAATTGCGCGCGTAGCGCTGGGTTTTGAACAACCAAAAATTTCCAAGGTTGTAAACCGTACGACGACGCTGCTGTTCGTAATGATTCAGCCAAAATGTTCCAATCGCTTTCGCGAATTTGTTTTGTAGGATCAAATTTTTTGCAAGCGTATCGCCAGTTCATTTGATTGTGTAATACTTCGTTATCGACTTTTGACATATAAGATCCCTTTGTTATTTCTGAAGTTAATTTCTAAGTTCTATTTAGTTTCGAATGCAGATGATGTAAACAGCGATTTCGTGAACTGAGAATCATTTTCGCTGTTCACAGCGGCTACGCGCCAGAAATAGTTATGACCGGCTTCCAGATTTGTAACATCAAACGAAGTTCCTTTGACCCATTTTTCGTCAGCAACGTACATCGAGCGATTGTTGAATCCTGCATCTTTTGAAACTTGAACGTGATAAAAATTTGCTCCAGAAGCTTCTGTCCATTCAAGTTTTGCAGTTGTGCCAGAAATAGCAGATAAAAATTTCGGAGAAACTAATTTTACTTTTTCTGGGCGGTTCGCCAATTTTTTATCTGCTTGTTTTTCTGGTAAAATGGCAGCGACTTGTTCCAAGCGTTTGTGTGTCCAATCTTTGCTGTTTTTAGAATGTTGTTCATATGTTTCGTTTTCGTGTTTCGTTTCACATTTTGCATTTTCAGTGGGTTTACAAATTTCTGAATCTGTTTTTGTGGTAGCGCTTGATGCGTGTTCAGAATTGGCGATCGATTTGATTCCGAAAGTTAATCCTAAAATAAATACACTGAAAGCTAAAAGATATTTCATAAATTCTCCTGTTTGTTTTGTGAAGTTGATAAATTACCTGTTTGATCAAAAAATCGCAAGATTTACGGCGTAAAGTTATTGTCATTCGTGCTTAAGTGGTGCTAATAATCCTTGCATGGTTTAGCAGACAATCGCCGCGGATGAGACGCAAGTTTCAAAAGGGGAGGAAAGTCCGAGCTTCACAGAGCAGCGCCTGGGGTAATGCCCCTCTACCGTAAGGTACGGAACAGTGGAACAGAGAGAATGTCCGAAGTGATGATCTGATTTTCGGGAACGGGAGAAAGTCAGGGGAGCTGTCGGAGTGAAAACAGCCAAACTCGCGCGCGAAGCAAGATCAAATAGGGAATCCATTTCTGAGCAATCGGAAATGTTTTTTGCAAAAGTTTTTAGGTTAAGCTGAAAGGTTTTTTCAAAAATTTTTGTACAAAAATAAAAGCTGCTCGCTTGAAGATTCCGGGTCAGATCGCTTGAGCCCTGCAGTAATGTTGGGCCTAGAGGAATGATTGTCGAATCGTGGACGGGAATGTGAGAACCAACACGAGGAACAGAACTCGGCTTATCGCCAAACCATCTCATCTTTTTTTTCTAAAAAAGATTTCGAGAACAAAAGCTTAAAAGAAAAAATAAAGCCCAGACTTGGATCTGGTTTGGACTGCCAAATACTTCA
>JAYTMM010000321.1:0-2768 GCA_043728555.1 Pseudobdellovibrionaceae bacterium | reverse complement strand
CAGTGCTACTTTTGCAAATGAAAACGAAAGCCTTTCTTTTGTTTCTAATCAGGCCCCTGCGAATTCTTTGCAGACCAACATTCAAACTCTGGGCTCGTCAGAAGTTTTTATCCGAACTCAATCTGTGCTTGAATATTTCAAAGTCGTCAAAGAACCGGATTCACAGAATTATTTAAACGATTTAAAATACCTACGAACTTTTGCAGAAATATCATCCGTATTAAAATGGTTCGACCCCGCACAATTTGCAAAACGACTGACAACATTATCACAAACTGAATTTTCAATATTTCGAGATCTAGATTCAAAAAATACAATCGATCTGTCTGTACATTTAGGATCAAATTTAATGCAACCCCCCGCGCGCAAACACACATTGCGCGGATTAAAAATCGCGATTGATCCAGGTCACATGGGCAGTGCCTTTTGGGACAAAGAAACCGGTAAATATTTATCGGATGGCCACGGTCACATATTAAGTGAAGGTGTTCTAAATTTGCAGACCAGCCTGCTATTAAAAAATGAATTCGAAAAATTAGGAGCCATCGTTTATCTGACACATAATGAATTAAAGCCTGTGAGTTCCATAGATTATAAAAATTTTAATTTATCACCCTTTGCTTTGAATGAACTCAGGGACAGTACACACAAAGATTGGTTTCAAAATCTGATTACTTCTGCAGCTGTAGGCACCCAATTAAATTCAAATTTTGAAAACAATTCTGATTTTAAAAAATTGTTTTCCGAATCTGCACGCAGCGAATATTTTATTAAACGTGAAGATCTTTGGAAACGCGCAGAATTCATCGATCAATTTGATCCCGATTTGGTTTTAATAATTCATTACGATACATCTAGCTCTGCTTCGGGATTAAATCCGAAATCGCCCAAACAAACTAAATCATTTGTCTTTGGCAGTTACGAAAAAACCGAATTCGGTTCACGGGAAGCTAGAAAATATTTTGCCAGACATTTATTAGATAAAAATTCTTGGGATGAATCTGTGTCGCTGAGTCGTGCGATCGTACAAAAAATGCATAAAAATTTAAATTTAGATTTACCGACATCTGCCGATAGCGGCTCAACACAAATTGAACCCGGAATTTTTGCTAGAAATTTAATGGTGCCTCGCCGATTAAAATCATCAGTGCCCGTGGCCTACTTAGAATGTCTGTTTTATGATCGCACAGATGAATACCTAAAATTAATTCAACAAGACCATTCGCTGAATATCGGCGGCACACCATTACCTTATTCAAACCGAGTTTCAGAAATTGCCAATACAATCAGAGATGGTGTTGTGGATTATATTCAATAGCACTTTAAATTATTTATTTTACAAATTACATAAAGCTAACGGCAAAACTGAACATCGGAATAACTTCTTTGTGAGTGGCGCTGATATTTGTTTTTAACCCACCCGAAGTTTGCTCAGAATAACTGAAATCTTTCAATGCAACCAACAGACCCACATAAAAACTGGATGTCACCTTGGATAAAAAACCTACATCAAATTCGTAACCATTGCCTTTTGTGTATTCGATGTTACTGCCGATTTTGTATTTGCTTGAAATGTAATAATGCAAATTCATATAGAAATCTTTTTCTGAATAATATCCTGCAGACAAACCATAGCTTGATCTGCCGGCATCCGAGGCGTCATTCGCCGACATCGAATACAATGCACCATAGGCCCAGTATTTTTCAATACGCATCAGTCGAAAATCAGTGTCTGTTTCTTTGGTTTTAGTTTTTGTACCGTTATCATCATAATCACGATCTAAATAAATTGTATTCAAAGAAAATAATGTCGATTTAAACATATCGGCTTTTGTGACGTTTGAAAAAATTAGAATTAAAAATAAAAATTTGTATTTCATTTTAAAAGATTAACACACAAATTGCTGCTGATTCGATAAAAATTTTATCATGAATTTTTCATTAGACTTTGGGCGAGAAAATTATCTGAATCTTCGCTGAATCGAACCTTGCCATTGAATTCCAACATCTTCACACGTCAGTGCATACTGAACAAGATCTTGCCACTGGTCACGCAGTAGAACTATTTTTTTAGAAACGCCTTCTTTACGGAATCCAATTTTTTTCACAAGCTGTATGGACTTTTTATTTTGCGGCTCGATCCCTGCAACGATGCGGTGTAGCTTGTGATCATTGAATGCGATGTCGATCAATGCCAACAGAGCTTCATTAGCATAACCCAAACCCCAATACTGATTAAATAACGAATATCCAACAAACGCACTTTGAGTCACCGATCGAACAAAATTCATCAAACAGAGCATCCCGATGTATTCACCTGTTTTTTTATCAAAAATTGCATAGTCACAAAAATTTTCTGTTTTACGTTGATCACTTTGATACTTTAAAAGCTTCTTGAAGCTTTGCATCTCTAGTTGGTCATCCGCTTTTTTAGAACCGTCCCATCTATTTTGCAAAGAGCCGGATTTCAAATATGAATTTTTCCAAATTTTATAATCAGATAATTTTAAAGGACGTAATGCTAAGCGCTTTGTTTGCCTTGCAAATTTATTTTTTTTCATTAAATACTTTCTTCATAGGATATCCACGCAGTAAAATCCCATCACGAATCGTACCACCCATTTCGCCATTTTGAATAAAACCATATTTTTTATAAAAATCAAATGCTGTGAATGATGATCTTAAGGTGATTTGTGAAATTTGATGGGCAACACAATATTCAAAAACTAATTTCATCATTTGATGGCCGACTTTTTGTTTTAATATTT
>JAYTMM010000320.1:0-5836 GCA_043728555.1 Pseudobdellovibrionaceae bacterium | reverse complement strand
CATTTACCTTATGTTTTAAAAAACGTGTCATTTCATATTCCATCAGGGGCTCGAGCAGGAATTATTGGTCGAACAGGTTCTGGTAAATCAACGTTATTTCAAGCGGTGTATCGGTTTGTGCATTTCGATCAAGGTGATATTTTAATTGATGGAAAATCAATTCGTGAATTTTCATTAGTTGATCTTAGAAAAAATTTATCTGTGATTCCACAAGACCCTTCATTATTTATGGGAACTTTGCGTTCAAATCTGGATCGCTATAATGAAAAAACAGATTCAGAAATTTGGTCTGTGTTGCAAAAAGTCGATCTGGCCGATTTTATTCGTAACAGACCCGATCAATTAAATTCAAAAGTCACAGAAAATGGATCAAATTTATCACAGGGGCAAAGGCAATTAATTTGTTTAGCGCGTGCGCTGTTAATGAAAGTGAAAATTATTTTTCTGGATGAAGCCACAGCCAGTGTTGATCTAGAAACTGATCGGATCGTGCAAAAAGTAATTCGTGAATCGTTGGACGGAATTACATTGGTGACAATTGCACACAGACTTTCGACATTAAAAGATTACGATCAGATTATTGAATTGCAAAATGGTGAAGTTGTAAGCAGATCGGAAGTTCATAGTTCTGATTTATAATTTTGATCTGGTCTAGTTTTAAAAAATGATACTGTGCTCGGAGTTATTTGAGTTGTTCAAAGCAAAATTTTAATCTGTAATATTTGAACACAAACGAAGGGAGTCTGCTTTGAAAAAATTAACACAACTAGCAGCTATTATATTATTTGCGGTCTCTGCACACGCAGCTGACGCGAAAAAGACAACAACGAAGGCCACAGCAAAACCAGCTCAATCTGCTCCGGCAGCATCGACACCGGCAGCGCAGCCACGATCAAAATCGTTACATGAGCAGTTTTCTGGTCAAGGTTACGGTTTAGCAGGTTGCGGATTAGGTTCAATTGTATTTGGTGCTAAGCCAGGTTTAGTTCAGGTTGCAGCTGCAACGACGAACGGTTATGGCGGACAGACTTTTGCAATTACGACAGGAACATCAAATTGTGATATTCCACGTATGGGCCAAACTGCTGCAGTTTATATCGAAGCAAATAAAGCTATCGTTATGAAAGATGCTTCACGCGGTGAAGGTGAAACAATGTCAGATCTTGCGTTAATTTATAACTGCTCGAACACTCAATTGTTTTCTGAAAAAGTTCAAAATAATTATTCACAAATTTTTAACTCTTCAAATGCGTACGATTCATCACGTGCTATTTTGAATACAATTAAATCTGATTCAGCTTTGGCTTCAACTTGCCAAATCGCTGGTTAATTGAAAGGAATATAAAATGAAATTATTAGCAATTTTATTAATGTCAGCATTTTCATTCGCACACGCTGCCGAAATCGGTACAGCGGGTTGCGGTTTAGGCAATGTTGTTTTCGGCACTGAAAGTCAAGTTCTTGCGGCGACGACAAATGGCTCGTCATACACTCAGCTTTTTGGTATCACATCAGGAACTTCAAACTGCGTTGACAGCCAAATGTCTGCACAGTTAAATAATTTTGTTGAAAGCAATAAAATTGCTTTAGCAAAAGAAGCTGCTCGTGGCGAAGGTGAAACTTTAGCCGGTCTTGCGCAAATCGTTGGTTGCAAAGCTGATTTCGGAACACAAATCAAATCGCACTATCAACAAATTTTCAGCAATGACAGCACAAAAGAAATTTCAACAAAGATCATGCAAGTTGCTCAAAATAACCCAGGAACTTGTTCGTAATTCAATAGACAGTTCAATTCTTAGTTATTTCTTGAGTTATTAAATTAAAAGAACAAAAATAGGCTGTATGAAATTTCATGCGGCCTATTTTTTTTTGAGAGTAGTTTTTTTATTTGTGTCATCTACGACAGCATTTGCTGTTGACCTGTCATCTGTTGCCGAATCCAAAGAATGGAAATCCTTATTATTCGTTACAGAATATCATTTTTTGAATTTGCAAAGCCGTGCAGATTCCGAAAAGTTTTTTCTTACGCCAAATGGTAAAAAAAATATTTTATCTGAACTCGAAGCCGCTGTTGTGGCTGTCGAAAATGAAAAATTACCTTTAAATGACTCGAGCTTTAGTTGCCGTTTTCCGGCGCGAGCAGAATTTATAAGAAAAAATATATTCAATCAAAAAAGAATAGATGAATCAGGTTGTCTTAAATTACTGGCTTGGCGAGAACGAATATCGGCAGAAAGTGTGACGCTGATTTTTTCGAGCTATTTTTTAGGAAACCCATCATCAACTTTTGGTCACACATTATTACGCATTAATAATTCGGGGAAAAATAAAACAATACGCAGAGAACTTTTAAGTTACGGAATTAATTATGGTGCGAATGCTTGGACTAAAAACCCATTATTTTACAGTCTGTACGGTTTGTTTGGGGTATTTCAGGGTAACTTCAGTGCAGTTCCTTATTATTACAAAGTTCGTGAATACAATGATTATGAATCGCGTGATTTATGGGAATACGATTTAGACCTGACTGCTGACGAAGTTTTTCGTGTGGTTGATGTGCTCTGGGAACAGGGCGAAAATTATTTTGATTACTTTTTTCTGAGTGAAAACTGTGGATATTACATTGGTGCTTTGATCGAAGCTGCTGCGCCCAGATTTCAGCTGACAGAAAAATTTAGAAAATGGGTGATACCTTCTGATACCGTTGTTCAGTTTCAAAAATCGGGAGCGATCAAGTCTCGTAAAGTTAGAACTTCGATTTACAATCAATTTGCCCAACGACTCGGTCAACTCAACAGCGAGCAAGAAAATATTTTAATCGATCTGCATGAAATGACTGAAAACTTAAAAGATATAGATAAAGTTGAGTGGCCCCAAAGTTTTGAAAAAACAGATGATCAAAGCAAGGCTCAGATATTAGATACCGAGCTAGATTACTATGACTATATCCACAGTAAAGAATTACTAGAAAAATCTGATTTTGAAAATACCACAAAAAAACAATTACTGATTCGTCGCAGTGAATTGCCCGTAGCACAGACGTTGCCGTTACAGGATGTGACTTTATCAGCTCCTGAAAATGCTCATGGATCTTATCGCTGGCAAATCGCGGCACTAAAAACAACTGATCGTAATAATATATCGAATGAATCAAATAGTCTGTTGTTAGCAGGGCGCTTTGCATTTCATGATCTTGAAGACCCTAAACAGGGCTACCCAGATGATTCACACATCGAAGTCATGAATTTAAAATTACATTACGATTTAAATTCAGATCACTTAGAAAAATTAAAATTGTATGAAATGAAAATTGCTGAAATCGGTTCTTATCCAAATTGGAATCGTTGGGCGAATAAGAAATCAAATGATGTTTCGTTCGGATTGTTTCGTGAAACGAATTTTATTTGTGATGATTGTCTGACAGGACAAATTCGTTTCGCTTACGGCATATCCAAAGTATTTTCAAAATTCCGACTTTCTATTTTAGCACAAGCTAAATATATGTATGGTGAATTTAATTTAAATCATCATAACGGGTGGAATTATTTTGGTTTGGGTCCGCGGTTTATAATGCAATACGATTATAATTCAGATTATCAAATGCGTTTTGAAACTGGGCATCAAACAATCAGTACTGCTGAAAATAAATTATGGTCAGCTGATGTTGTTTTTAGACGTAATTTTTTCAACGAGTATGCGATCGAATTAGGAGCCAGTACGAATGAAATTCAAAATGTATTTAATGCCTCGGTATATAGTTTTACTTTCTAGTTTTTTAATTTTTACCAGCTGCAATCATTTATTGTATCCTGCCGAACGTTTACCATATATCGAAGCAAAATATATCAAGCCTCCGCCGCAAGATATTTATATTTCTGTGAATGAAACAGAAAAAATTCATGCATGGTATTTCGCGGCAGAATCCAAGATAAAAAAAGGTGTGGTTTTACATTTTCACGGTAACGGACAAAATTTAACGACACATTTTCAATTTTTCAGATGGATGACTCAATTTGGATTCGATTATATTATTATAGATTATCGTGGATACGGAAAAAGTTCAGGTGAACAAGCAACTCAAGAAAAAACTGTGCAAGATGCTCTGGCGGCTTTTAAATACGTGAAAGAAAATTTTAAAAATCAGCCATTGATTGCGATCGGGCAAAGTTTGGGTTCAAACGTGTTGGTCAGAACACTTCAAGATTTGGATTCTAAACTGTATCCAGATTTGGTTGTGTTGGATTCATCATTTTTATCGTATCAAGCGGCAGCAAGATCAATTTTAAAGCAGCGGTGGTTTTTGTATCCGATCATTCCGCTGACGTATTTGGCCATCAGTGATGATTTCAGCGCGAAAAAAAATATAAAAAAAACACCTCTGATTCCAGCATTATTTTTTCATGGCACAGGTGATATAGTGATTTCAGATCAATTAGGAAAAGAAAATTTCGATCTGTGGCGGGGGCCAAAGGCTTTTATTTCAAACGAAGGTGGCGTGCATATCGCAGCTTTTGGTGATCCGCGATTTGCGCCGACGAATAAAGAAATATTACTGAATTGTTTTGATCTGGTTTTAACAAAAAAAATAGATCATTTTAATCAGTGCAGTCTAAAATAGCGCCGAAATAATTTAGTTTCAGCCTTCGACTCGAAATAAAGCAAATTTTAAATACCTGAGCTCTGTCATGGCTAATGGATAAGGATGATCGACGGGTTGCGCACCCAAGTGAATCAGTGTTCCACGCTTATTGGCTTTTGAAAATGCTTCGTTCGTGATTTCTAAAAATGCTTCGGTTGTAATATGGCTGGAGCAAGAGCTTGCTGCAAATAGGCCATTTTCTTGAACGAGTTTAATCGAATTTGAAAAAATTTTAATATAAGCAGCTGTGCCAGCTCCAACAGATTTTGCGTTCGGCGAAAAGCTGGGTGGATCAGTGATGACTAAGCCATATTTTGATTTGCGTAGAATTTCTTGGTCTACAAATTCAAAGGCATCAGTTGCGATATCGTGGTGTACAGTTTTTAAACTATTTAATTCAAAATTTCTGTTTACTGCGCCAATGGCTGCTTTGCCAATATCAACACTGGTCACTGTTTTAGCTCCACCAGCAGCAGCAAAAATTGAAAATCCACCCGTATAGCTAAATAAGTTTAGAACATCTAAATCCTTACTGAAGCCACGAATTAAATTTCTGTTATCGCGTTGGTCTAAAAAGAAACCTGTTTTTGCACCGTCACGAATATTTGATGCGAACAACATTCCGTTTTCTTTAAAGACCGCTTCATCGGGCAACTGACCAATAACATTAACGCCTTTTTCATCATCGTCATTACGACGTTTTAAATAAACACATTCAATTTGTGGAAAACTTTGTTGAATTTTATTTGCAATAGCCTGGCGATCCCAAATTTTCTCCATGACAGCATGATCATGTTTCATAACTGCTATGTTGTTATAAATATCAATGATTAACCCTGGAAAACCGTCGCCTTCGCCATTGATTAATCGAAAAGAATTTGTCTTTGCAGAATCAAAACTTTGACGAATAGAAACTGCATTTTTCCATTGGCGCTCGCTCCACAACTCAAAAGTCTTAGCTGCATTATTTTTGCGAAAATAGGGTTCATCGGCTAAGCAAAACAATCGAAAACGTAATTGTGTATCTGATTGAACTACACCGTGGCCAATCAATTCATTTTTAAAATATAAGGAATGCAGTCCTGATGTATGATTTTCTTTTTCACTGAAACAATTTGCAAACGCCCAGCGGTGACCACGTTTTAAATATTTAGTTATGTCGCGCGCCAAATTGATCGAGGGCAACTTTTCAGTAGA
>JAYTMM010000319.1:0-5183 GCA_043728555.1 Pseudobdellovibrionaceae bacterium | reverse complement strand
TTAGTAGAGAAAAAAAACGACTTTGTGGCGCTCTCAGTTTTTGATGATTATGGCTCAATGAATATAAATAAATTTTTGAATAAAATATTAAATACTATTGCGGTCGGCCCTGCAAATGCAATTAATTATGGGACTGGTGGCGCAGGCTTGGGATCTTCAATTATATTCGAAAGTGCCGAAGTTCTGTATATTGCCGTGTTACCGAAACGAATCACGCGCGTGACAGTACTGTCTCCGCTTAAAATGCGCGCCAAAGATCGCGAATTTGAACAAAAATCAATTCATATTATAAATAGCTTATAAAAGGATAATACATGTCACGATGCCAAATTAAAACAGCCAAAAAAGATGAATATCAAATCGTAGAATTTCACGGTCATATCGACGAAGCTTTTATGTTAGTCGCAAATTCGATCCCATTGTCAGAAAGTTATATTTTTAACTTTAAAAATTTAGTCAGTATTAATTCCAGTGGAATCCGTGAATGGATTTTATTTTGTCAAAAAATTAAAGCCAAAAAAGTTATTCTGACAGATTGTCCGAAACCGTTTATTGATCAAGCCAGCATGGTTGATGGATTTATCCCCTATACATTTCAAGTTTTATCATTCTATGTGCCCTATTATAATGAAGACGCCGATCAAGAAAAACTGGTGCTGATGCAAATGGGCAAAGATTACACCAAAGATTCAAATTCAATTCCGAATGAATACACAGACACCGATGGCAAAATTTATGAAATCGACATAATACCTAGCAAATATTTTAAATTCTTGAACCAATAAAGGAACACCTTGGCAACATCAGAAAACACAAAAATTAATCTGGGCCGCGAAGGTCTTTATAATGCTACTGATGCAGATTTATCTGCTCGCGACGTTAGAAAACTTTTAGAAAGTTTAGACATTATTTACGGCTTCGATTTAGCAAAAGTTGTTTTATTAATATCCGCACAAAAAATTTCAGGATATCTAAATATTATTTCTGATCAAAATGAAATTTATGGAATTACTTTTTCTGATGGCGATATCGTACAAATTGACAATCGCGATCAAAAAACATTCATCGGTCAATTGCTATTGAACGAAGGCTATGTATCTAACGACGAATTAAATACTTTGATTGATAAAAAAAATACACCCTTTGGTACAGAACTTTTGAAGTCTAAAAAAATTACGCAAGATCAATTAGTTTCAATTCTGTATAAACAAACTGTACTGCGCTTAACGCAGTTGATAAATCCCAAATCGATTCAAATTACTTTTACACATGTTGATGTCAAAAGCAGTGAAATCAAAGTTTCACCGGAACAAATTTTAAATTTATCTTTTGATTGGACATTTTCATGTTTGACAGATGAATGGCTTGAATTTCAGTATGCACAAGAAAAAAAATGTCATATTAAATTGAATACTGAAAAATTAATGTCAACACATCTAAATACGCACATTAAACTGATCGAATATATTGGCAAAGACTACATGCCCCTGTTTGAAAATAAAAAAAATTATGACGCCTTGACCTTTGAAATTTTACCGAAGCAATTGATCAGATTAATACATCAACTTGTACTGATCGGTTGTCTTGAGTTTGCAGTTGACTCAAAAAAAGCGAGCAATGATACAAAAAAAATTGTGTTACAACCTATGCAAGAATTTAGCATAGCAGTTTTAAATTCTATTAAAAACGAAGCGAAGGATTTAATTTATGCAAAAAAATATTTTGACGCGTTTAGTGTTTTAAAAAAATTGAATGATTCACAAATGAAAGCTTCTAAAATTGAATTGTATTCGTTGTGGTGTCTGCTGGGGCATGCAATAGATTCAAATACAAAAATTGAACCGCTGAATCTAAAACATCGACTTCAACAGATTCGCCCCGAAGACAAATTTGAAGCCGAATATTTTTATGTCATGGCTTTGTATCATCAATATTCACAGAATAACGAAGATGCCCTTGCTTTTTATAAAAAAAGTTGTTTGGCCAACCCTAAATTTGTTCAATTTCCGATTTTAAATACATCTTTTTTATTAAAGTTTAAACATATTTTTAAGCTTATGCTGGTGATTTCCGTTTTGTTTTTTTCACACAAAAATTATTCTGAAGAATTACAATCAGCACCAATTAAATTCACAAATCAATATTATAATTATGAATTCAATGACAAACATTTAGATATCGCAGGATTGCATATTGATTTGAATGATCTGAATAAAACTATCAACGAACAAGAATTAGTCAAAAGTACAAATTGTTTCGGAAAAAAAACTGAAAATACAACGATGCGTATTTGTCCGCAAAATATGACAGCAACAACAACTGATTTCAAAGTATTAATCGCTGGTCAACACGCCGAAGACAAAGGCATCGTCATATTACAAGATCTAACGGAATATATAGAATTCAGACTTATTACCGGAAAAAATATAATTTTTGAATTCAAAGCACATAAACGTGCCATTGCTCCGTTGACCATTAAAAAAAATGCCGGTGATTTAAAAACACAATTTACATTCATTGATATCAAAAATAGAAAAAATATTTGGCAAGCTGAACTTGGTATTAACGAACTGACATTTAAATTAGAATCCGTTACAGAGGTCTTTTATTTTTTACAAGATTACGTCTATGTTTCTGAAAATCCTGAAAGTGACAAAATAGAATTTAATTTGAAATTACCCAAAGAAATTCAATATTCATACAACCGTTTTGGTTTAAATGCACTGGCCGGATTTTCAAGTTTTGTTACGTCAACGGCTACATTTAATTCAACATTAAATTCAGCAGTCGGTTTCGGAATCAAATTGCTTTACGAGCGAAATTTGGATGCAACATCTGGCTTGTACACGAATCTGATATTATATTCGGCCACAGTATCAAACGAAAGAAATACTGTTGTCATCACGAATAAAAAATTTAGCCTCTTTGATTTTAATATGGGCTATAAAAATTATTTAGACCTCAGTTGGGCGCTCGGTTACGAATTAAATTATCGAAATAATTTTATAACATCAGAAACCTCAAGCGGTTCAGGTCAATTTGAAATTCAACAATCCAACAGCACTTCAATCACATTACGACCTGAATATACTTTTCTTGAAAATCGTCTTTGGAATTTTGTACTTGATACATCACCCAGTATAGTGCTGCCACAAAACACGTCTTATGGAGCAACGAAAATAGGATATGCGTGGGGAGCTGGCGTAAAAACAACCTACAAAATGCGTGCTTCACGACTGTATGCGGGCATAAATTATGACGATCGCACATTTAAATCTGACGACGCCAGTTTTCGAAATAAAGATTTAATTTACGCCGTAGGTTTTTATTATTTATTTTAAATTTAATACAAATTTATTTTTCAGAACTGGCTGTTGATCTTTGTGAACTAATTTTAAAAATTCCTGTATCGGACCAATTAGAAACAATTTCTGCACTGAACGATTTGACGCGCCAATAATATTCACCCAAAGCCACAGTTTCATTGATATGAACATACGGCTTGGTCACTGAATACGATTTAAAGATTGTTTTAAAATCTTTATCTTTTGAAATTTCAATGTAATATTTAGCAGCTTTATCTGACTGTGAATTTAACCAGCCCAACCTGATAAATTGACCTTCTGTTTTTTGAAAAAATAACGACAAATTTTTACTGCGTTCTTCGATTTCCGGCGGCAACAAATCAAATTTTTTAACATATTCAACAAAAGCCGCCGACTGCGAGGCCGTTCGCTCCTGACCTGAAGCTGATACTGATTTAATACGATAATATTTTTTTTCGAAATTTTGAAACTGACCAGACCAACTGTTTGTTTTAGATTTATATGACGCTGATATTTTTTTGAATGTCTGATCGTCTGAAAATTCAATCAGATAATGATCGGTTCGAGACGTCTTTGCCCATTGTATATCATAATCGTGTGTTTTCGCTGACTGATCAGATGTACGTGCATTCATAACAAAGGTGTTCTCAGGTTTTTCAATTTTAATTGGCAAATACTTTATTTGAATTTCTCCGATAGAATAATCTGAAATAACATATTCTTTTTGATCAGATATCGCTTGTACAGAATACTTATAATCGTCAATTTCAGAATCCGGCTTAAATTCAAAGCTCAGATCTTTGGTTTCAATTTTTTGTACGATCATCGAACTTTTTTTGTCTGACACTTGAACCAGATAACCTGATGCATTTAAAACTTCAGACCATTCAATTTTTTTACTTTTTTCGTTGGCCCATAATGAAGTTGACGGCGTTCGCAAAATTGGCTGCGACAACAGAATAGGTTTGGGTTTACTTTCAACTATAACTTTGTCGATGACATTTGCTAAGTTTCTGTGTTTTTTATTTAAAATAACAGCAGTTGATTTTTTTGCAAACTGAATTTTTGGCGCTACGCAATTATCATTATTTGAAATCGTTAACTCATCGTTGGCTTCGGCTACGATTCGCCGAACCTGACCGCAGATTGAAATTTCGATAACTTCACCCTGTTTAACTTGCGTTTTCACATTACCGAAAGCAATTTTAAAATTTTTAACACCTTTTTTTTCTTCAAATTTAATTAATGAATTTTCAAGGATATGAACTTTCTGACCATCCAACATTTCAATACTGACTTGTGAATTTTCACCAGAAAAAATTTGATCTCCTAAATGTATTCTTTGAAAATCAGTGGTCGTTGCCCAGTCAAATTGTTGGCTTTGTTTCAGGCGAATATCATTTGAAATACCTGTGGCCATTGCGATAACAGGTTGATCCGAATTATTTTTAAATTGGGAAAATACATCAAAAAATAAAGCCAAAAAAGTAACGCAAAATATCACCAAAAATATGGAGATAACTTTCAGATCTGTTTTTGAAAATTTATTTAAAATGCTCACATCTATACTTTCGTCATAATATTATGCCAACTTAAGTTAAATGATTTGTGAATCTACAAGTGTCTCAGCTTGAGATCAATTTATAAAATTTTAGATATTCTATTGACGATATCAAAGCCATTAAAGCCCACAAAAAGAATCCCCGATAGAGGTCGTGGAGATCAACACAATGAAAAAAATATTACTGATTTCAATTTTGGCTGTATCCTGTTCTCAGAAGCAGTTTCAGTCACAACTGAATGGAACTTCATCAAATAATATAAATGCGATCAATGGTGTTACTTCGCCATCACCAT
>JAYTMM010000318.1:0-3648 GCA_043728555.1 Pseudobdellovibrionaceae bacterium | reverse complement strand
AGTGCCTGTTGGCCATCAGACAACGCCACACGAGGATTTGGATGAACTTCGATAATCAAACCATCAGCGCCGGCGGCGGCAGAAGCGTAACACAACTGCGGAACTAATTCGGCAATACCAACAGCATGTGAAGGGTCAACGATGACAGGAAAATTTGTATGTTTTTTTGCATAAACAACGGCGTTGAGATCCAAAGTATTTCGCGTTGCGGTTTCAAATGTACGAATGCCACGTTCACACAAAATCACATTTTGATTTCCACCGTTTGTAATGTAATCGGCAGCTTTAAGCCATTCGTCTATGTAGGCTGAAAAATTTCTTTTTAATAAAACAGGTTTGGGCTGCTGGCCTAATTCTTTCAACAAAGAATAATTATGCATGTTGCGGGCGCCGACTTGGTAAGCGTCAACAAAACCAGAAATTTCTTCAACTTGTCGGATGTCAGTGACTTCGGAAACCAAAGACATTCCTGTTTCTGCTTTTATTTTTTTAATAAATTCAAAAGAGCTTTCGCCAAGTCCTTGGAATGCTGTGGGTGATGTGCGCATTTTCCATATACCACCACGCAAAAGTGCAGCTCCAGATTTTTTAACTCCGACAGCGGTTGTCCGAAATTGATCTTCGGATTCGACCGAGCATGGGCCTGCGATAACAACGAATTCAGAACCACCAATTTGTGCTTTACCAATGTTTATAGACATAACTTCCTTTTACACCGTTGAAGAAATAAGTTAACATAAAAATGAACTAATTTGTGACCTATTTCAAGAAAGTGTAAAGATGCAATCTGCACCAGCAAAAAGCCCAGCATTTAGCCCCGTTCAAATCGATATAAAATCGTTTTTAAACGAAGGTGCTGTTGTGCAAACAAGTATGGATTCATTTCAATTGTTTTTAGGACCGTTTACGCCGGCACTGTCAGATTTGCAAAATGAAAAATTACTTTATAAGCCCGATTTTTGGGATTTTCTTGATCCTAAAAATAAAAAAATGAATCTATTGCAAGCCGATCAAGTCATCAAAATAAATCGGATAGAATTTTATGAACTATTATTAGGTGAAACAGCGACTCAGAAAATGCCTGAAATTAAATGGCAAATCCCAGACAAGCCGTCGTTTCAGAATCAATTTTTATGGGTCGCAGATAAAATTAAAAAAAATGAACTCGCAAAAGGTTTGCCGATCACTGTGCAAACGGGACAAGGATTTTCATCGGATGCCAAGGTCCAGGTTTTAAAAAATATTTTAGAAAAAAGGTCAGAACAATACTTGTATGGATTTTGGGATTCAAAATCTGGATTTATCGGATTTACGCCAGAAATTTTAATTCAGAAAAATGAAAATCAAACAGGTACCATGGCCTTGGCAGGTACGTGGAATAAATTATCAAATCCAAAGCCTAATTTTCAAGATTCAAAAATTAGAAATGAACATCAAATCGTGATCGATGATGTTCTGAATCAACTTAAAAATGAAAAATTAATTTCTCAAACAGAAACCGAAGCTTTGGAACTGGAATACCTAGTTCATTTAAAGACTGAATTTTTGTTCGAAAATTCAGACACAGAAAAATTCATACATCAATTGCATCCGACGGCGGCTTTGGGGCTATATCCAAGATCACAAAAATTATTCTCTGAATTTCAAAATTTCGAATTGCAAAATCAGAGGAAAAAATTCGGCGCTCCTTTTGGATTCGTCAGCGCTAGGCAAAGTTTCCTAATCGTAGCGATCAGAAATATTTTTTGGTCAAATGATGAAATTTCAATTTATTCGGGCTGCGGAGTCACTGGTGCTAGCGATTTTGAAATCGAATGGCAAGAGCTTGAAGCCAAAAGAAATTCAGTAAAAAAAACGTTTGGATTAAATTTGTGAAAAATGTTGATTTGGTTGCAAATTTATTTGATGTTTTAAAAAAAATGCATGTTCAGGATTTGATCGTTTGTGCAGGAGCCAGAAACGTACCTATTGTTGCGGCATTAGAAAATACAAATTTTAAAATCGAAAGTTATTTCGAAGAACGTTCGGCAGGTTTTTACGCTTTAGGCAAAATTAAAAGCACTGAAAAACCAGTAGCTATTATTACAACATCCGGTACGGCAGTGGCCGAACTTTTGCCCGCAGTGATCGAAGCTTTTTATCAAAATTTGCCGCTGATAATAGTCAGCGCTGATCGACCAAAATCTTATCGTGGCAGCGGATCGCCTCAGTCGATTGAACACGTTGGAATTTTTAGTTCCTATGTTGAATCTGTTTTTGATTGGGATGTTCAAACTGCTGAATTTAGTATTCAGTATTCAGACTTAAAGCCCATTCATTTAAATTTGTGTTTTGATGAACCGCTGATTGATGGCCAGTTGTCAGATATAAAAAACAATTCTGTTCAGGTGATGTTGAAGCCAAGACAAATAACGTCTGGCTCCGAAATTAAAATTAAAAATCCAATAGCAATTGTATCTGAGCTTAAATTTGCAGATCGCAATTCAGTTTGTGATTTTTTAATTCAAAATAAAATTATTCACTATGCTGAATTTTTATCGGGGCTTCGAAATTTACCAGAATTAAATCATTTACAAATTCAAAGCAGTGATCAGTTTGTAAAAAATATTTTCTCAAAAAATGCAGATCACTCTGTTTTACGGATCGGTGGAATTCCGACGCTTCGATTTTGGCGTGATCTCGAGATTAAATTCAAAAACACAGCTGTATTTTCATTTTCAGATACAGAATTTTCAGGACTATCAAGACCCAGTCAATTGTTCCATATTAAAAATTTAGCAAATGTAACTATTGATTCTGAATCAACATCAACGGTTGAATTATTGGTTGATCAGAGGCTGCAATTCGAAAAAAATAAATTATTGTTGGTATATGAAATGTCAGAACAGTTCGTAGTTTCGAAATTATCACGCCATATTCAGCAAATACCATTATATATCGGCAATTCATTGCCAATCAGAATGTGGGATAGTTTCAGTTCCGTATCGCAAATTGCACAGCAGGTGTGTGCGAACCGCGGCGCCAATGGCATTGACGGGCAAATTTCGACATATCTGGGGTGGGCAGCAAATAAAACACAATCGTGGTGTGTTGTTGGCGATTTGACGGCGCTCTATGATCTGGCCAGTCTGGGTTTAATGAATCAATCGTCAGATAGTAAATCCAAAAACAAATATCGTATTTGCGTGATGAACAATTCAGGCGGGCAAATATTTAACCGATTATTTGGCAATCAAAAATATTTGAATCCACAAAAAATTAATTTTAAATCATGGGCTGAAATGTGGGACTGGGATTATTTGAAAATTTCAGATCCTTCGGATTTTCAGATGCTAGCAAAAATTACGTCTGACCAAATTATTATCGAGCTTGTTCCAGACAATAACCAAACTCAACTTTTTTGGCAAAAATGGGATCAGCTAATTCAATGATAAAGGATAAAAAAATCGTATTTGGATTACATGGTTTTTTAGGTCAAGGTTCTGATTTTGATCGCATCAAGAATGTATTGCCCGAAAATATTGAATTGATGACTTCCGATTTATTTTTGGATGCTAAGCACGATTTATCAAGTTTTGAAACGTGTGCTGACCAGATTTTTGTTGAGCTAAAAGAAATATCCGAAAAAAAAATATTTATTGGATATTC
>JAYTMM010000317.1:0-5551 GCA_043728555.1 Pseudobdellovibrionaceae bacterium | reverse complement strand
CGCGGGCAAGAATGTTCCAGGGATTGGTTTGCATCCAAATTTAGAAGACGCCAGTGTTCCGCAAAAGCATGACATTGAAATCGCAATTCGTGAAATTTGCGCGGAAGTGCCATAATGAGAAAGACAATATCTAAAAAACCGAAACAAAGTTTTGATTTCGGAGTAAATAAAAACTTTCCGTTTGATAAATACGAGCTATACAGCGATGCCGTTCAATCGCCCAGCGAAGACGTCAAATTTTATCGTGATCGATACATTGATATTCGTGGGCGTGAGCTGAAGCCAACAGTATTACGCGAAGATTTTTGTGGCGGCGGTGCGATCAGCTGCGAATGGGTTAAGTTAAATAAAAATTATAAATCTGTAGGTCTTGATTTAGATGTCGTACCTATGGATTATGGTCGTAAAAATTATATTTCAAAATTAACGGACGATCAAAAGCGTCGAATTTTATTAATTAAAAAAGACGTTTTGACAAAAAATTTACCCAAAGCAGACATTGTTTGCGCTGTGAACTTTTCATATTTCTTTTTTAAACAGCGTGAAATCCTAAGACAATATTTTGCAAACGTTCGTGACAGTCTTAAACCGAATGGTATTTTTTTAGTTGATATTTTTGGCGGCACTCAATGTACTGATGCCATTGTTGATAAAACGCGGCATAAAAAATTTACATATTTTTGGGATCAAAAAAACTTTGATCCATTTAGCAACGAAGCCAAATTCGCTATTCATTTTAAATATAATAAAAAAATGTATAAAAATGTTTTCACTTATGACTGGCGCATGTGGACGATTCCTGAAGTGAAAGAAATCATGATCGAAGCCGGTTTTAAATCGACCGAAGTATTTTGGGAAGGTACAGCCCGTGACGGCAGCGGCAGTGGCATGTTTAAAAAAATTGAAAAAGGCGAAGCTTGTGAAAGTTGGATCGCTTACATCGTTGGCGTTAAATAAAAAATGAATTCAATGCTGAATTCTGATGTGTCTTCAATAATGAATATTTGTGATTACGAAGTCTGGGTCAGTTTAGGCTGTTCAGCAGAAGAACAGTCATTCAAACAGCCAGTGCATTTTAATGTTCAGATTGAGTTTACGTCAAAAGTAAGAGGTGAAACAACGGATCAATTAACTGATGCGGTTGATTACGTGATGTTGACAGATATTTTAAAAAAATCTGCAGAATCAAAATCATATCATTTGATTGAAAATATGTGTGCTGAAGCGACTGAAAAAATTTCTGCGTATCTCGTTTCAAAAAAAATTAAAGGTTTAGTTCAAATTAAATTACTTAAATTGCGTGCGCCTGTGCCGTATTTAAAAACAGGAGTCAGCTGGACATGTCAACGACAGCTGTTATAGTTGGCCTTGGTTCAAATCTTTTGGCGTTAAAAAATTTGCGAATTGCTATTTATGAACTTAAAAAAGTTTTTTCTTTAAAAAAAATATCTTCGATTTATGAATCAGATGCACAAGTTTTGCCAGAGGCACCGGCTGATTATAATCAAAAATATTTAAATGCCGCCGTATTGATCGATGCAGAAAATTTTGAACCATTTTCGTTTCTAGCTGAACTAAAAAAAATCGAAAAAAAAATGGGACGTAAAAATTCAGACAGATGGGCGCCTCGTGAAATTGATCTGGATATTTTATACGTTGATGGCTGTAAATTAGAATCTGAATCTTTAAATATTCCGCATAAAAATTTGTGTGAACGTCCATTTGCGCTATTGCCGGCTCTGCAGGTTTTTCCAAATATGAAAATTGAAAAACCAGCTTGGTGTAGTGATTGGGTTCAGAAAAAGCCATTCAATACAGAAAAATCAAAAAATTTTTTTTGGCCCGTGTTTGTTGGGATATTAAACATAACGACAGATTCTTTTTCGGATGGTGGAAAATTTTTGAGTGAGGATAATTTTAAACAGCAAGCATCAAATCTTGTAACATCAGGAGCAGGCATTTTAGATTTGGGTGCGGAATCGACCAGGCCAAATGCAGTCAGTGTCGATTTTCAAACTGAATTTGAACGTTTGCATCAAGCTTTGAATTGGCTGAAAGAATTAAAATTAGACGTCAAAATTTCAATCGATAGTCGAAATCCATATGTGTTGCAAAAAATTTTACAACAACATCAAATTGATTATTTGAACGATGTGACAGGGTTTGAAAATTTACACATGTTGAATATTTTAAAAGAAACAAAAATCCCTGCCGTCGTAATGCATTCATTAACGATTCCGCCAAATCAAACACAAATTTTAAAAACTGATGAGAATCCGAATTATCAGTTGATAAATTGGTGGAAAAATAAATTAGAAATTTTTGAAAAAAATAATATTGATTCGTCACGATTAATTTTCGATCCGGGTATTGGCTTTGGTAAAACCGGAACGCAAAATTCATATATCTTAAATCATCTGGATGAATTATCAGAAATCAAACATGACAATTATTTAGGTTTTTCTAGAAAATCATATTTAACTCAATTTGCAAATCCAACACCAGAGCAGCGTGATCTGGCTACGGCCTTACAGCTTTCAAAAATAAATTTATTACACTGTCAGTACTTACGGACCCATGACATCGAATCGCAAAAAACTGCACTAAGAATGAAATAAAATGACTTTTTTAGATGTCGTCCAATATTTAGAAAATTTGACAATCATGCCCAAGGCGATGCCAGGGCTTGAAAAAATTCGTTCAGCTGTTGTTGAAAAAAAATGGTTTTATAGTCTGGTTCCTAAAAAAATAATTACAGTTGCTGGAACGAATGGAAAAGGCACGACCTGCGCCGTATTAGAAGCCCTGCTGTTATCTGCGAATCAAAAAGTCGGTTTATATACGTCGCCGCACCTGATTCAAACCACAGAGCGCATCCGTACGAATGGTGCAGATATCTCTGAGGCCGATTTCGTCAAATTATTTTTGAACAACAAAGATCTGATTGAAAAACATGAATTATCGCATTTTGAAGCGTTAACATTAATGGCGGCTGATTATTTCTTTTCACAAGATCTAAATTACGTGATTTTCGAAGTGGGCCTTGGCGGAACATTCGATGCGACCAATATCTTCCCGAATTATTATTCGGTGATTACAAAATTAGGTATGGACCATCAAAATATTTTGGGTGATGCAATTCAAGACATCGCAAAAAATAAATTTGGTATTATTAAATCTGATTCGATCGTTGTGCATCATGAGTTATCTGCAGAAGTCATAGAATTAAAAAATAAAAATGCGACATGGATTCAGGCAAAACCATTTAAATCTGAATTTAAAGACAATCAATGGTTTATCGATACCGTATGGGGAACTGCAGAAATAAATCTACAGGGGGCAAGATCCGCGGAAAATGCAGCGACCGCATTAACGCTGTTTGAAAATTTAGGATTCGATCCCAAAAAACATTCGAGTGCTTTAAATCAAATTCGATGGTCTGGACGTATGCAGAAAATTAATTGGCCAAATATGAAGGCCTCTGTTTATTTGTCAGGTGATCACAATCCTCAAGGCGTAAAATCACTAACTGAAATTTTGAAAAATTATCAATGGAATACGTTGCATTTAATTGTCGGAATTGGCCAAGACAAATCCTGCGATGAAATGTTTCAAGAATTGTTAAATATACCAAATATTAAATTATACCTGACGGTCACTCCATTCAAAGGGCGCACGCTTGTTGAATATCCGGATTGGGTTATAGAGAAGTCTGTTGTTCAAAACGAAAGTGTCATAAAAATTTTAAATCAAGTACAAACAAATCAAAATGATATTGTTTTGGTGACAGGGTCATTGTATTTAGTTGGCGAAGTTTTAAAAAATTTAAACAGCTAGACCAAAGAGCATCGCTTTATACGAACCAAACAATTTTATTTATCTATTTCATTAATTTATTAATTTTATCGATACTACTTGTGTGATGTTGCATCACTAAAATAAAAACAAGGAGTATTATGAAAAAAGTGTCATATTCTAAAATTATACAAATGGAAACGGACAGCAATTTTCCATGCGTATCGTTGTATTGCAATAGTCAAGATGAGATCTATGATGTTTTTCTTGAAGCACAAAGAATATTGCTTTTAGAAAAAAAAGATAAAATATCAAAAAAATACTTAAATGCGATATTTAGATTGGTCAAAGTCAAAAAGTTAAGATCTTCAGATTTCCCCATTGCATTTTTTTTGAATGGGGAAACGCATCTTTGGACAACGTTGCCATTTAAAAGCACTAAGACATCTGTTGTAGCTACGTCATTTCATATTAAGCCACTTTTAAAGTGGACCCAGCGTGATATGGCATTTACGACTTTGCATATTGCAGATCAGTCGGTTTTCCTCTATGAAGGTTCTGTAGCAACATTTACTTTAATCAATCAAATGTCAATAAATTCATCTTTAGATTCGATAAGAAAATTTAAACTAATCAACCAGTTTCTTCGACAAAATTTAATTTCAAGCAAGATCCCCTTAATAGTAGCGGGTCAAAATCATTCTATTCAAAGTTTTTTAGATCACTCGACCTATTCAAATATATTAAGTCAGACTATTCATGAGCCAGATTCTAGTCTTAAAATTTTTCATAAACAATGTCTGAACATATTGATGCCTTTTCTAAAGATTAAAGAAAAAAATACGATACAAAAATTCTATGAAGCTAAAGCGATCGGCCAGACAGTTTCTAATTTGAACGATATCGCAGTCCAAGTTATTCACAGAAAAGTTAAGCATTTGTTAGTTAACGAAAATTTGCATTTATGGGGAGAGTTAAATAAAGAGAACGGATCTTTTTCGTACTCTTATAACCAATTGAATACAAAAGATGACGATATATTGGACGATCTTTGTCAAATCGTTTTAAATTACGGTGGTCAGGTTACGGTGCTACCGCAAGAGTCTATGCCTGGTCAAAAAGCGGCTTGTGCAATTATAGAAAAAATCCAAACAACATATAAACAAAAATATTTACAGGAGGTTCAGTATGACGCTGCGATTTAAAGATGTTCAGAAGTCAGAGAACGTTGAAGATTATGTTCGTAATGAAATAAAATTAATTTTAGAAAAGTTTCCCAAACTTAAAAATCATAAAATTGAAATCCTCGTCGCAAAAAACACAGCGCAGCGAGGTAAGATTCTTGATGGATATTTTACGCAGCTGTCTATTGAGGGATTCTATTACAAAAAAATTTTCATAAAGAAATATGCAAGGAGCATTTTTGAATCTGTTTCTGAAGTCTTGTCGCTGATTTCAAATCAGTTGAATAAGACTGGCGATCGACAGCGCGTGATCAGTATTAAGTCTAATAGATATTATGTGAGGCGTGGTTCTGCTGGCCTTGATCAGAACGGAGCCGAATTTGAACTGGAATTGGAAAAAGTCTCTTAATAAAAATTTAAAAACTTATAATTGATAATTGTATTCATACAATCGTTTTAGAATGAGTCGTTGGTTATGTTGGATTCTGATTTAGCTGAAATTTATGGGGTAACAACGAAGCGACTTAATGAACAAGTACGTCGTAATTCTGACAGATTTCCTGAAGATTTTA
>JAYTMM010000316.1:0-9675 GCA_043728555.1 Pseudobdellovibrionaceae bacterium | reverse complement strand
TGTTTTGGTGAATACCGGGGATATCAAAAAGTTAGAAGAAAGTTATCCCAATTATTTTATGGATACAAAAACCCTCGTCCGAGATCTTTCGTTAATTATGCTGGATAAATTTATTTAAATTGGATCAGTAAAAAATTGGCGGAGAGAGCGGGATTTGAACCCGCGTTAGCTCTTTTGGAACTAAGAGCGTTTAGCAAACGCTTGGTTTCAGCCACTCACCCACCTCTCCGCTCGAAAAGTTGATTAAATTTGCTGAACAATGCCTAATTTAATAAGCGAATGATTAAAATGCCATAGCGTTTTTACCAAATCAAGGAATGCCGCCACACAATCCTTGATTTTGGACCATATTTTCTGTAAACCTTTACTTCACCTAAATTCATCACGTGCGGCCGTAGTTCAGCTGGATAGAATACAACACTACGAATGTTGGGGTCCCAGGTTCGAATCCTGGCGGCCGCACCAATTTTTAATTAAAATACTTAAATGATTTCAATATCTTATGATATTATTAATTTTTGTGAATTTCGAACCTTGTTTTTCCAAGGTTTTTCTTGGATAATAAATGTATGCTTAAACAATCTACTTTATCGACCAACATAGATTCTGAACTTAAAAATGCTCTGACTTTATTTTGTAAAAAACGCGGCCTAAAAATCCAAAGCGTCGTTGAAAATGCAATCCGCGAACAACTCGAAGACGAAATTGATTTGCAAAGTTATCAAGAACGAAAAAATGAAGAAGAAATTTCTTTAGCACAAGTTCTGAAAAAATTAAAAAGATAAATCATTTGAAATGAGCACGAAAACCTACGACATCGTTTTTAAAAAAAGTGCGCTTAAAGAATTACAAGCTTTGCCACAGAAAATTCAACAAAAGATAATTGATGCAACCACATTACTGGCGTCAAATCCTTATACAGAACTGTTGCAGATTAAAAAATTAAAAGGTGCCGATTCTTTGTATCGAATCCGTATTCAAGATTACCGTATTATTTATCTGATCGAAAATCATTTAATTAAAATTACTGTTATTAAAGTTGGACACAGAAAAGAAGTTTATGAATAATTTATTTCAGAGGTATAAAATGATCTTAAAAATAATTATCGGCATCGTTGTTTTCATCGCATTGATCTTCGTCGCGGGCGCAACCAGACCCTCAGATTTTTCAGCGGCTCGAAAAATTGAAATCAATGCTTCGGCTGAAAAAATATTTCCGTGGTTGAATAATTCAAAACAAATGAATGCATGGATGCCTTGGATCATCGTTGATCCTAAAATGACATTGTCATATTCAGGTCCTGACGAGGGCAAAGGCTCTGTTTCAAGCTGGAACAGCACGGGTCAAATGGGCATCGGCAGCGCGACAATCACGGAAAGCATTTTAAATAAAACTGTAAAAACAACTTTGGTTTATACAAAGCCGTTCGAAGCCACACAATTTGCCGAATTTAATATGACTGCAAATGGCCTGACAACAACAGTTGAATGGTCTGTTCGCGGCCAAAAAGGCTTAATCATGCGAACCGTGTGTATGTTCATGAATATGGATAAAATGATTGGCGAAACTTTTGATCAAGGTCTGCAAAAATTAAAAACCACTGTCGAGACCGCGAAATAATTCTAATTATTTTTTTCGATTTTCACGACGTTTTAAAACCAATTTATTTTTCAAAGCCAGTGGCATTTTTTCACTTGCCGCGTACCAAGCATGTGAATGAATGAACGATAAATTTTTTGTGACAAAATCTGTCGTTTCTGTCGGGTACACATTATAACATTCACGCAATGACCAGCCCACGCCCTTTTGTAAATAATATTCATTGGCTGATAAATGTGGTTTAATCATCGAAATTGCCAAATTAAAACTGGGATGAATTTTTCGACTGCGCGAATAATAAAACAAACCCACCAAAGAAATTCGGCGCAACCACGAATTTTTATGTTTGTTCCATTTTTTATATGTTGGTAATAATTTTTTCTGATCAGCTTCGAATAATTTAGCCAAAATCCCGCTATATCCATCTGACAAAGCCCAGTTATCTATTTGGTTGGACCATAAAAATATTTTTTTTATATTTTTTAATAAAAAATCTGCGTTCTGTTTTTCAAGCCACATCAAAGCCAAACTTTTGACTTCGTAAATATTTGATTCAAACCACAAATTTTCAATGTCTGACAAATTCATGTTTTGAATTTTTTGATTTACAAATAGGGCGCGAACATGAGGAACTTTGATATTTAAATATTCAAGTCTGCTTTCGCTGCCACCAATGTAACTGTCGCCAAAAAATTTGGGATTTGTGATCGGGCTGATTTTCTTAAGACGAGTTTCAATCTGTTTTGTGAAATTTGATTTCAATTTACGTGTCCTTGCTTGAATATCTTTGTATTTAATCATAACCTGCCAGAATGAATATAAAATTATTTTTTAAAATAAGTATGCTTGTCTTTGCATTGGTTTTAGTGGTCGCTGGTCGCAAATTTTTTACGTCTGCCGGCTTTCAAAAAAATGCCAACGATGTTTTTGCTGTCACAGCCAGTCCGTTTCAATGGTGTACGTTTGAACGCAAAATCTTTGTTTGGACAGATCGTGCACTCGCTTTAAAATTTAAAGCGGCTTCACCCGAGCAATTGGCCAAAAAGTTTTGCTTGGTTCAAGCCGAAACGATACAGGGCGTTGATATTAAAACAGTAAACTGGACCCCTATTGCTGAATCAGTCGATAGCGAAGGCCAAAAGGTGATCTTAGAGTGGAATAAAGAAAAAAAATTGTACCGCGCAGATGGTTTGCCATTTAAATCGTCAAGCCTTAGTCTGGAAATCAATCCTTAATTTCAGTCCAGATCTTGACGAAAGCTTCTGTTTTAGATAATTTGTTTTCTACCGTTCAGATGTAGCTCAGTTGGTAGAGCAAGCGACTGTTAATCGCTTGGTCGCAGGTTCGAGTCCTGCCATCTGAGCCATTTTTTTCAAAGCCGAAGGCGATAAGCCAAACAACTAACCCTTGGGAAACCGAGGGTTTTTATTTTCAGACCTAGCAACACCCCAAGATACTAGCCTTGCCGTGGTGTTTGATTTTTGCGAAAATTAAACAGTGAAAACACAACACGTTTCAATTCTTATTGGTTTTATCATCAGTTGTTTTTTCGCGTTTGAATCCTATAAATATATTGAACGTAAAAATCAAAATTTATACGTTCAATCATATTCAAAAACATTTGATACAATCGAACTAGTACAAAATCGTTATGACGATTTAAAATTAATCACGCAACCATTCAGAAAAACTCAGGCGCGCACAGCACTGATCGCCATCGACAATTCGTCCGTCGAAGAAATTGGTCGCTGGCCATGGTCGCGCGATGTCATCAGCGATATCACGGCAGAACTTTTAAAATATGGAGTCACCTCTGTTGCTTATGATATGACTTTTTCAGAACCAGAACGCGAAAATATTTTAGCCGATAAAAAATTTGGTCGTCTGATTGAAAAATACCCCGAACAAATTATTTTGGGCACAGCAGGTACAAGCGGTGTGTCCTCAGAAAAGCCACCGTACCAAGACATCTGTCGGCTGGAAGCTTTTTTGTATTATGGCGGCAACCAATTGGTTAAACCCAATTTATCTTTTATTGTAGATGATGAAACCGAAAGCTTTGAAACTTATGATTGGAAATATCTGTTTCAAAATTTCTTTACGCACATTGAAGCAAAAACAAAAGATAAATTTTTTAAACAGCAACATTTAACAGCCAAAAGTCAACTCACACAATTTCAAAAAAATGCACTACAAACAAAAACTGTACACGAAGCCAATAATTATTGTGATGTTTGGCTAACGCCTGATGATTTTTATCTGGCTGAAAAAAATGCAGAAAATATTTTAACGCTGTACGGACAAGCGTTTAAAAAAATTGTAACAAACAATGATTTAAAAATCGAACTAGAAAAAATTCGAAAAATCAAAGCCCACCCTGTTCAAGAATTTACAGATTGGCTGATCAACATTCCCGAAATACAGCGGCCCGCCTATTATACTGCAAGCTTTAATGCCACACTAGATTCGTCGGGACTGATCCGGCATTATTATTTATTTAATCGTATCGGATTCAAAATTGGCAGTAGCTATATTCCATCAATTGCAATGCAGATGTATTTATTGTCAGAGAAAAAACGCGCTGAAATTTTATTTTCGGATTCAAAAACCAGCGACGAAAAGTTTGTTAAAGAATTTTTCATCAAAGACGTGGATGACGATAAAAAACCTGTCGAAGATTTAAAAGTCGATGAATTTGCACGTATTCGTTTAAATTATCTGGGCGGCACATTCAGTTTTTATTATGTTTCAGCCAAAGATTTGCTGCAGTCAACAGACACAGAAATCGATGTCACAGTCAGAAACTCCAAAAATGAACTTGTCGTCGAAAAATTTAACAAAGCAGAATTTTTTAAAAATCGCAGTGTTCTTATTGGCGCCAGTGCTTTGGGTATCGGTGATATCAGAAATACACCAGTTCAGGTCGGTATGCCGGGACCAGAAACGCATTTAAATGCCTATGCAAATTTAATCGATAAAAATTATATTTTGGACATTAAAAATTCACTGGTCATAATTCCAATTTTAACTTTTGTTTTTGGTCTGATATTTACACTTATTTTCACGACTGCTTCGCCGCTGTTTTCGCCAATTATATTATTGCTGATATTTGCCGTCGGCTATTATTTAGATTATCTATTGTTTTTAAAATATAAAATCATGACGACGACATGGACACTGTATGGCGTTTTAATTTTTTCATTTGTCGGCATTTTAATTTATAAATATTTTACCGAAGAACGCAGCAAGAAAAAAATTCGCCAGGCTTTTTCAAAATACGTATCACCTGCGGTTGTAAATGAATTATTAAAATCAGATAAAAATCTGGAATTGGGCGGGAAAAAACAACGCCTGACTGTGATGTTTTCAGATTTGCGCGGTTTTACGACGTTTTCAGAAAAATTAGATCCACAGCAACTGTCAGAATTTTTAAATATTTATTTCACAAAAATGACAGACGAAGTTTTCAAAGCCAACGGCACGCTTGATAAATTTATTGGTGATGCCGTAATGGCATTTTTCGGCGCGCCATTAACATATGAAAATAATGCAGCGAATGCTTGTCGATGCGCTTTACAAAGTCTGGATCGCTTAACAGAATTAAATATCGAATTTCAAAAACAAGGCTACCCGCAACTGGATATGGGTATCGGTTTAAATACGGGCGACATGAGCGTCGGCAATATGGGATCATCCACATTGCAAAATTATACAGTGCTAGGTGATTCAGTGAATTTGGCAGCGCGGCTTGAAGGTTTAAATAAAGATTACGGTACAAAAATTATTATCGGCGAAGATACCTATTTAGAAATTCAAAATGAATTCGCGTGCCGAGAATTAGATTTAGTTCGCGTTAAAGGCAAAAAAACAGCGACGCCCATTTATGAATTGATCGGTTTAAAAATTATATCAGCAACAGAAAATAAATGGCTGACTGAATACAATCAAGCGCGATCAGAATATAAAAACAAAAATTTCAAATCTGCAGCCGCTGCATTTCAAAAATGTATCGATTTAAAACAATCTGACAAAACCAGCCACGTGTTTTTAAAACGCAGTCATGAATATATCCAAAATCCACCAGATCAAAATTGGGATGGAGCCTACGATTTAGATCATAAATAATGACCTGATCTGAGTCGTCTTATTTCAAGAATAATTTTTAAACAAAGCGCTTCAGAAATTCGCGATTTTTGTCGATACAATAGACATGATTAAATCCATAAACCTCTATTTTTATTTATTTTGTGTAATATTTTTTTCAATGTTAAATTTTTCTTGTCAGCGCGCTGTGGATTCTGAATCCACCAAAATCTCAATCACATTGCCGGGCTCTGCGCCACAAAATCAAGGCGCTTCTATCACTAAAATCATTGATGCATCCACAAAAATATCTGCTCTAAGCGCCGGTGAAAGCGATGGTCAACAATCAGAAAATTTTTTAGATATACTGCCAACAGGTTATTCGGCCGTTGGTAATTATCCGATCAATTGTTATCTTGTGGCCGTATCGGGTCCAGAAGTTTTTTTAAAAAATAATTACTGCGGAAAAACAAATGCCGCACAAAATATGTTAGATCGCACATATTCATTCGGTACATTTATTGGTTTACGACCTGCGGGCTCAGCGTTTGAATTTGATGCCGTTCCTGGCGACAACAGACAGATCATAATTTTCGGCTTGCACAGCACCTCTGCACAAGCTTGTACAGATTTTACAAACAAACCCAGTAAAACAAATTTTTCAAAACCACACATGGTGGGTTTGTCTGCAGCTATGAAATTCGAAGCTGGAAAATCTATTACAGTTCCCGTTAATTTAGATATGCCAACAACCGCAAATCAAATGGATGATTGTGCCATTAATAACGAACAGCAAAAACAAATTCCCATCGCAAATGCGATCGCCATTGAAAATCGATCGTTTCCGTTTAATGTTTTGCGTGACCCAGTGTCAGCAAACAGTGGCGTAACTTGCGAACCCTTTGATATTCAGCTGAAAAATATTGATCCAGCAACAAATCAACAAAACCAAGGCGTGTTGTCTGTGCCCGTGAACGTTAAAATTACCTATTCACAAGCTGGTAGTTCATTAGACAAGAGTCTATTTGAAAGCGCAGCTAATTGCCAAAACGATACATCTGATGCCTTTACCACAACTATACCTGCGGGTGAAACACAGCATCGCGTGTGGGCCCGATTTACTTCAAGTGATCCGACATCGTCAGATTATACACCATCGGCATCAGTCACCGGCTTAAACATACAGAGCATTTCACAAAATTTTCAGATGTATCATCAAGCGAATCAGAAAATGTATAATGCAATACTTCCCAAACAAATTGCCCCCGGCGAATGTTTACCGATCAAGGCATCGTTACTGTCAATTTCTGGAGCTTCGCCGATCAGCACCCCTTCGAATGCCAGTTTTTACTTAGAGGCGAAAAATTTTTCTGAGACTACGACTCTAGGTCATATCTATTCAGATAGTGCGTGTGCAAATAGTATTGCTGGAATTACTATGACCGGATTTTATAATTCACCAATTTTTTATTTGAAATTAGACGCTAATGCAGAAACAATCGCGTCTGGATTAATGATTAAACTGTCTGAACAAGTAGCCAACGGGTCTTTGGATTATAAACAATACATAAAAATTAGCAAAAAACCAATCGATTACAATCCAGTAGTTTCCCAGATGCGTTTGTCGGTGAAAAGTCATTTTCCTACGTATGCTTCAGGCGGTATTTGTATTCCAATAAATATTCAATTAATGGATCAGGCCGGCTTTGCTGCGACAGCACCTGCCGGTTCAACATTAGAATACTTGCCAGCAGAATCTTTCATAACAACTGGTATTATTTTGTATGATAACGATTCGACATGTGTAAGCAGCCCTATAACAAATAATTCAAATTTAATATTAATTAGCAACTTGGCAAATACAATACTGTATGTTCGATCCAATTCTGCAGTCGCCGGAGATCTATCCATTACATTAAAATTAAATAACGGAATTAAAAGAAAAATAAATTTTACTGTCTTCAATATGAATTATTAAAACGAATATGCATCTGAAAAAATAAGACTAAACGATAGGTCTTGATAAGCGTTGATGACGCTGTTCGAAGCTTTAGCCGTTTGTGATAAATTGAAAGTTAAATTTCGATCAGCAGTTATTTTTTTTAAAACATCGACTGTAATTGAATTTGTTTTATCGTTTCGTTCGGTGGTGCGTTTTGTGTAATCGGTTTGAATATTTTTTATTTGAAAACCAATGTCAAAAGTTTCAATCATGGGCGTTCGTATTTCGATGGCAGCAGTAATTTTATTGTAACTGCTGTTGTCACCGTCGGCGGTATTTTGTTCCCCCGATAAATTTAAATTAATTTTATGTTTTTGTTCGCTGATTAAAAATGTGTTGTATAAATTTAGCTCTGCACGTTTGGCCGATTGATTGTCGGCGGGATCCGCATACGTTAACGTCGATGAATCGATTGAATAAATTAAATTTGGCATAAAGATATATGATTCAGATGCATTAAATACATTTTTGAATGCAAAATAAATCGACGTAAACGCCAAAGATCGTTTCACAGAATCTGTCGGTAAATATAACGATTTAAATCCAAATTGCGGCGTCATTAAATCAGATTTTGAAAAAATATTTACGCCGAATTGAAATGGCACTAAAAATCCTGCCTGCAACGCATCCGTTGATTGCGTTGTGCTGTTCGCTGCAAATGACGTGTTCAGTGAATAACTGTCTGACACGGATAATTCTGGAATAATCTGATAGTCAATATCACGAAGAATTGTGCGCGCATAAGTCAGTCCATAAATAGCCGAATAAGATCCCAGATCCGTACCAATAAAATTATCTTTGTTTAAATTTAAAATGTTTGAATCATACCCTATGCCTAAAAAATATGAAAATTTATTTTTGTATTTTCCTGCTTCTTCAAAATTCTGCATTTGAATTGTGGCGTCGATATATTCATCTATTTTTTTATCTAATTTAACATCTGTTGAAATATCCAAGGCCGTTTCAAAACTGTTTATTGCACCTGAATAATTTTCAATCTGATAATTTGAAATTCCAATCAGATAATAACTTTTCGCTTGTATTTTAGGATTTTGAGATTGAATACCATTTTCTAAAACTATGATGGCCTCAGAATATTTTTTCTGTTTAATCAGCGAAAGACCCTGTTTGATTTGCAAATTGTTGGGTGTTTGCGATATTGCTCCAAATGAAATTAATAATGCGCAAAAAAAACTGATTAACTTCATAAATATTTAATTCGCTGGTGCAACAGGTTCAACTTTAACTTTGGTTTTATCAAATTTATTTTGAATGGCCCCGTCAACTAATGGCGGTTTTGAATCTTTGGGCGGTTGAGCGGCTGTTGGTGGCGGAGGTGGCGTATTAGCAGATGTTTGCGCGGGGGCTTCTTTGTTTTTTACAGTCGTATCACGATCAACTTCTTTTAAAGTTTCTGGTGGCATTTTTTGCGGAGGCTCAGGTGCGGCTCCACCGCTGGCAACAGTTGATTTTTCACCTTTTTCGACAAGGACTTTTTCTTCTTTGGCTGCGCCGGTTGTCGGAGCTAAATTTCTAAGTTCGACTTGACCTTGCAACGTAATGACTTCTGTTTTTTGGCTAACGCCATCGTAGCTGGTAATAAATTGTGTACCGCGAACTCCGGCCACAGCCGTAGGTGTTCTGATTTCAAATTTATTTTTATCGTTATCATATTTTTGTTCAACGTTGTTTCGGACTTTACCTTCAAGCAAACTGAGGTTTACATTTTTCGATTTACCGTCGTTCACATAGCTTTCAATTTTTAATTTTGTATTGGGTGACAAGTTAATAATATTTCGATCCGACATCACAATTTTTGCGCGCGAATCTGTACCCGTCACAATCATGTCACCGGCATTCACTTTGGTTCCAACCTTAGCTGATGATTCGGCTTTGCCGCCGACAGAAACTTTGACATCACCTTTAACAACCATAAACACACCGTTTGCAGCTTGCATTTGTAACGACAAACACAGACACAAAATAAAAC
>JAYTMM010000315.1:0-6583 GCA_043728555.1 Pseudobdellovibrionaceae bacterium | reverse complement strand
GAAAAAATCAGTTCAAACTCGGCCCAAGGCAAAATGGTTGATGCCGGAACACAAGCAACAAAATACGTTGCGACAAAACAACCGTTCCAATCTTACAATACATTCAAGGGCCCTGCTGATGGCGCATTACATATCAAGACATGTTTAGCAAAACCGTCAGCAACAGGTCCTATGCCGGCTGAGCCAACATACACACCAGGTAATACGTCAGATTTACTTGAGGGGATCGAATACCCTTGTAATATTTGTATCGCATATCCTGACGTCAATTGGACAGATGAAAATGGAGTGGCTCAAACTTTTCAAGGTCAATCATGGCTTTACGAAAGAGTTTCACAAGCTGGAAAACCAGCGCAAGTTCAGTGGTCTTGTACAAAAAATAAAGCCGGCTGTTTTGATATGTGTACTTTTGATCCAAACACAAAAAAATTAACTTTAGCACGAACTGCCGTAGAAATGGTCAAAGCGGGACAATCTCCGACTTTAGCTCGATTACGGTGCCAAGCTAATTAATTTTTGAACCGAATTTAATTTTCAACGGGCCACAAATAAGTTGTGTTCATGGATTTGTTGTCGAAGACTTCATAGATTTCGATAACAGATCCTTTTTTTTTCAGTTTTCCATTCTGAATAAATTCTTCGGCTTTGGGGTAAACTTTCATAGGGCCAATGCCCGGCGTTCCTGAAAAAAGTGCTACGACGGCTTTGGTTTCTAAAATTGTATCTGTTTTAAAATCTTTCGGTAAATTAAATTTTAACATCAGCTCTGTAAAAATAGTTAATTCCTCTGGCACCAATGGATCAATCAGGCATCCGCCGCGTGATTTCAAGCGGCCTTCTTCGACCATGTCTGGGTTATCAAAATATTCTCCAAAGCTTAATCTGCATTTTAATTTATTTTCTTTGGCCCATGTTTCGACCTCTTGAATCGTTGAAACAATTTGGTGATATGCGCCGGTGTGTTCTTTGTAAATTAATGTGTACGGCCCGCGAGTATCAAGGCCCACAGTCACAGATTTAAATGCGCCTGTGTATTGCATCATGTACAAAATAAAAATTAAAAATCCAATGCTGATGGCGGTGAGTGTGTGTTTAAGCATAGTCGAGTTTTACATCCTGTCGGCGTTGCCGACCCATTTTATAGAACACCCCATTGAAGGAGTTTGTTTGAAACTGATTTCGTTTGTGTTTTTTAAATCCATAGCCGCCGAAAATAATTCGCGCTTTGTCACAAGTGATTCGTCTTTCCACGAATCATCCAGTCGGCCGCGATATTTTAATTTTAAATTTTTATCGTACAGAAAAAAATCGGGAGTACAAACAGCGCCAAATAATTTCGCCACAGTTTGATCTTTGTCGTGTAAATAGACGAAGGGATATTTTTTTTCTTCGCTGCGTGATTTTAATTTTTCAAAACTATCATCAGGGTAATTCATTTCGTCATTTGAGCAAATGGCAACAACATTGATGTCTTCATTTTTTAAATCATGGCCCAACTGAATCAAACGGTCTTCGATCGCTTTGACGTAGGGGCAGTGATTACAAATAAACATAATCAGTATTGGATTATTATTTTTAAAATTATTCAAATTATAATATTTTAGATCAGTAGCTAATAAATTAAAATCAGGAATCGGTGTGTTCTCAAAATTTTCAGGAGTATGCACTAACGCCATAATTCGCTCTTGATTTCTGTGTGTGTTGTGTATTTTTTTTCTAAAAGTGGGAATTTATTTAAAGCGGTCATTAAAGATTCAAGCTGCGTCGAATTCAAGTCTTGATCTGCATTTGGAATTAACAATGAAAATTCAAAAAATAAACGTTCTAAAAATAAAATCCAATCTTCGCCTAATAGCGGAGTCTTTGCAGACAAATTTTTAAGAAGCGACGTTGACGTGGTAATGTCTGTGGGTGCATTTAAAACATTCATACCAAGACCAACAATTAATCTATGCTCTGAACCTTGCGATATTGTTTCAAGCAATAAGCCAGCAATTTTTTTGTCATCAACGTACAAATCATTGGGTGCTTTCAGGGACCAATTTAAAAAAGGCCATGTCGAATTCACTGCGTGATACAATGCAAGTCCCGCAAGAGCTGTCAGATGGGGCTTTGCCGGTTTTAAAATTTGAAACGACCATGACGATATTAATGCAGATCCAACATCGGGCATTGACCACGTGCGATCAAAGCGGCCGCGGCCTTTGGTTTGTTCGTCTGTAACATATAAAATAAATTCATTTTCAAGATCGTCTTCGGTAAAGGCATTTTTTTTTGCGATATCATTTGTGCTGTCGATTGATTTTGTGTATCTAACGCAGAATTTATGGCTTTCAGCCCAAGTGGCAGTGACTTCGCCGATTTTTATTTCATTCATAATAATTTCCTTAAATGTTCCAGTCGAATTTTATTAAATGTTCCAATCAAACAATAAACTGACATCGGCCGTAGGTGCTGAATGAGTCAGTGCGCCGACAGAAATAAAATCCACGCCAATGTCTGCGACGGATTTGACGCGATCAAGCGTCATGTTGCCACTTGCTTCGGTTTGAATGTGTGCTGGAATTAATTTTAAAGATTCTTTTAATAAATCGTTATTCATATTGTCTAACAAAATTCTTTGAACATTTAATGAAACACATTCTTTGATTTGATCTAAATTTGAAGCTTCAACTTCGACGGCTAAATCACAATGTCTGCGAATACGTTCGACAGCTTTTGTGATGCCGCCAATAAGGCTAATATGGTTGTCTTTGATCATGATGGCATCGGATAAATTAAATCTGTGATTTGTTCCGCCGCCGTGAACGACAGCTTTTTTTTCAAGATCGCGATACAGTGGAGTTGTTTTTCGGGTGTCTAAAATTTTAGTTTTTGTGCCTTCGACGGCTTTCACGAATTGTCGAGTTAATGTAGCTATTCCTGACAGGCGTCCTAGAAAATTTAAAGCTACACGTTCGGCTTTTAAAATTTGAATCAGATCGCCTTCGATTGAACAAATATTTTGACCTTTAAAAACCAAATCACCCTCTTCAAAAAGCCATTTTAATTTTGCACTGGGTTCTAAAAATTGCATCGTCTGTTCAAAAACTGTTGAGCCGGATAAAACAATATCAGCTTTTGCTTTAAGTATCGCTTCGCTCTGTTGTGGACGAACAGCCAATGATTCAGTTGTGATGTCACCTGTTGGCATGTCTTCTTTGATCGCAAATCTGATCATTTCAAGATTAGATAACGTTGTATTCGTCATTACCGTGGCCATTACACAGATTTATCGATGTTAGATAAAAGTTTTGTGATTTCTTCGCGAACAATTTTTTCTGTGATGTCGGGAATAATTTGCCAGCAAATTTTTTCAGCCATCAAGCGAACTTCTTCGCGCATGAGTTGTTCGTCAAAATTTGTCGTTTTAGATGAAATTGTATTTTTTTGTTGTTGCTGCAAATTTGATTTACTTTGTGCAACTGGAGAATGTTCAAGATAATTTTGAATCTGTTCGTGAATACGATTTTGCAAGTTTCCGTTCTGTTCAGATTTGACCAAAACAACTTCTTCGAAATCACCAAAATTTTCAGTTTCGATTTCAATTTCAAAAGAATCAGTTTTCGCGTGTGGCTCTGGGTGTGATTGTGTATTTAAGTTCAAATTTGATTTCAGTTGAACAGGTGAAAAGTCATCTTCAGAAATTTCAATGGCAGGGGGTTCATTGTTTTGCAATTCGACTTTACGCGTGGGTTGTGTAATTTCGATCACTGCAGTTTTATTTTTTTCTTCGAGATAATTATTTTTTTGACGAACAAAAGTTTCTGATTCGACAAAATTTGGCATATCTGGAAACTGAATCATGCCGTGTAGAGGATGTTTTTTGGTTTTCGCTACATAGGTATTTATTTTTGAACGAAGCATTTCAGTATCGAAGGGCTTTTCAAGCTTGTCGGTAAAACCAGCCTGCGTTGCCAAGCTTGTATCGAATTCCATGAAGTGGCTCCACATTAAAATAAAAGGAGTTGCTGCGAACTGTGGATGCGATTTAACTTCTTTGCAAACTTCGTAACCGGATTTTTTAGTTAACAAAACATCCGCAAAAATGATATCTGGCAAAAAGTCTAGGGATACACTTAAAACGTCAAGACCTGAGGGTACACTTTTAACTTCAACGCCGTAATCAGACAGCGCTAATTGAAATGCTTTTTTAATAGAAGTGCTTTCATCAGCCAATAAAACTTTTAAACCCATACCTAAGTACAATATAGAATACCCACCGAGTCAACTCTGGGGCACACTTTAAATATGAATCGTGTCGATCGATATATTTTAGGTCTGTTTTGGTCATCATTTATTGCAGGGCTTTTGGTTTTTGCAACGTTGTTTTTGGCATCAGATGCAATGTCAACTTTAGTCAGATTTGCGGATGCAAATTCGGCAGATTTAATTCGTTATTATTTATATTATTTGCCAGAAATTATTCACAAAATGTGGCCCGTAGCCTGCGTGGTTGGTACTGTGATGACAATTTCAAGCTTAAATAAAGGTTCAGAGTTAATTGCTTTATTTGCGGCAGGACTCAGTTTGTTTCGAATTGCGCGTATGGTTTTTATTTCTATTTTATTATTATCAGTTGTGGATTATTTTATCAGTGATCAGCTATTGCCTGTGTTTGCTAAGCAAAAAAACTTTATATTTTATAATGAAATTTCAAAAAATCCCGGTAAATTTCAAACTATTAAAACCAATCGTATTTGGTATCGCTCAAAAAACACAATTTTTAATATTAAAACTTTAAATTCTGAAGGTAATCTGGCGCAAGGGTTAACTTTGTATTTTTTTGATCCGCAATGGAATTTAATTCAATTATTGACTGCAAAATCTGTGATTTTAGACGGTGTCAATTGGACGCTGAAAGAAGGATCGATATCAGTTTTTAATACGGATTCTAGTTTTCCGCTGAATGATGAATTTAAAGAAAAAAAAATTGCTATGTCTGAAGACGCTCAAGATTTACGAAGCACGGGTCAAGCCAGTGATTTGTTGACGCAATCACAATTGTCGCAGTTTATCGAACGTAACAAAGAGGGTGGTTTGGACACCGTCCGCTACGAAGTCGAATATCATGTTAAATTTAGTTTTGCGTTGGCTGGCCTTGTCATGAGTTTATTGTCATTGCCATTTTGTGTGGGCCATACGCGCGGTGGTGGCGGAATGGTCAGAAATATCGGAATTTGCTTAGGGCTTGTGATGACGTATTGGATTTTACATAGCTCGTCACAAACTTTGGGTCAACACGGCAGTCTTCCGCCTATTTTAGCTGCGTGGTTTGCAGATTTTGTGATGGCTTCAGTAGCTGTTTTTTTCTTGTTGCGACTTCGCAGGTAAGCTATAAATTTTGTATGGCAAAACTTGAAATTTTAACATACCCAAATCCTGTTCTGCGTGAGGTTTCAAAGCCTGTCACAGAATTTAAATCTGAATTGAAAAAGTTTACAGATGATATGCTTGAAACGATGTACGAATCTAAAGGTATTGGCCTTGCGGCCATACAAGTCGGAAAACCAATTCAGTTACTTGTCGTAGATACTCGTCAAAAAGATGAAGATGGTCGTCGTTATAAATATGATGAAATGACCGAGCTTGAACAAAGCATTGTGCAACCTTTAATTTTAATAAATCCTGAAATTATTAAAGGCTACGGAAAAACGACTTTTGATGAAGGCTGTTTATCAGTCCCCAGTTTTTATGAAACCGTTGAACGTTTTGATAAAGTTGATGTAAAAGCCAAAGATGCCGCTGGCCTTGAAATTAAATTCACTGTCGATGGATTGCTTGCGATTTGTATTCAACATGAAATGGATCATTTATCGGGAACTCTTTTTATTGATCATCTTAGTTTTTTAAAAAGTAATAAAATTAAAAATCAAATTAAAAAAAGCGGCTATCCAGATAAAAATAACACAGACGATGAAGACGATAGCGGCTCTGCACGCAGTCGTAAAAAATCAAAAGAGTCTGTTAAATCTTAATGACAGAATCGGGTAAAATTAAAGTCTGTTTTTTAGGAACTCCCGAATTTGCGGCCGAACATTTGCAAACTTTATTGAATGATAAAAATTTTGAAATTGTCGGAGTTGTGACTCAGCCGGATCGTCCCGCAGGGCGAAAAATGCAATTGACTGCGTCAGCGGTCAAAGCTTTGGCCTTAAATAATAAATTAAATGTGTTAACGCCAGAAAATTTGCGCAAAGAACCTGAAACTTTCGAAATCATCAAATCATGGAACGCAGATATTGCCGTCGTGGTTGCGTTCGGACAAATTTTATCACAACAATTTTTAGACAGTTTTGAATTCGGTGCTGTGAACATTCACGGAAGTCTGTTGCCACTGTACCGTGGTGCGGCTCCGATTCAGCGAAGTTTAGAAAATGGCGACACAGTCACAGGCGTCAGTCTGCAAAAAATGGTTTTTAAATTAGATGCCGGTGCTGTGATTTCAGAACGAAAAATAATTTTAGATTCTGAAATCAATGCGACAGAATTATATGATCAACTTTCAGTTTTGGGCTGTGAATTGCTAAAGTCAGATTTAATT
>JAYTMM010000314.1:0-7221 GCA_043728555.1 Pseudobdellovibrionaceae bacterium | reverse complement strand
GTATAAATTAACAAAAAGGAAAAAAACATGAAACTTTTAAAAACACTTTTAATCTCGACACTGATCGTAACAGCTGCCCAAGCACAAGAAGTCAAAAATTTTGTATTGTCGGACAGCAAAGCTTCTGGCATTACTTTTAAAATTAAATATTCTTTAGGCGTTCATGACGGTGTAACATCTGGCATGAAAGCGCTTGTCACATTAAGCAATAAAAATTCAATTTTAAAAGGTGAATTTTCAGTTCCTATCGATCAAGTTTCAACAGGAAATTTGACTCGTGATTGCCATATGCGTGAAGCTTTAGGCATCGATTACAAAGATTCAAAATTCCCAACGGATCATGTTTGCGATTCTGATAATAAATTACCCGTTTCGGGCCCCGACTCTGTTGCTTTTCCAGAAATTCGCTTTTCATTCACAAATATTAAAAAAGCAACGGCTGAATTACCTGCTGTTTTAGAAGTTGGTCGTGTGTATGATGTCGCAATTCAAGGCCAATGGACTCTTCATGGACAAACTGTCGATTTAGCCGCAGATACGTCAGCAGATTCAATACCTGTAAAAATTAAATTATTAGATGAAGCGACACAAGAAATTCAAGTCACAGGAAATTTTCAAATTTCTTTGAAAGCCTTCAATATTCAAGTGAAACCGTTTAAAATAGCAATTGTTAAAATCGGCGTTGATGACATTGCAAAAGTTATTCTTAATACTAAATTTATTTTAAAGAAGTAATTTATGAAATTAAAATCTGTTCTGCTTATTTTAACGATGGTCACTGTTTTTTCGAGTTGTAATTATTCAACTTCTAAAGAAAATGCAGCCGAACAAAATAAAAATGTTATTTTGAAGGCTGAAGATTTATCGTATTCAGAAATAAATGAACAGATTTTAAAAACCAAATGTTTGTCGTGTCACAGCGGCCGCGAAGAGCCTAATCTTTCGACGTATGCAGCTGTGCTGGCAAATAAAACTGAAATTTATAATGAATCTGTCAACTCAGATGATATGCCTAAAAATAATAATAAACTGACATCCGCACAAAAACAAAATCTGAAAGTTTGGCTTGATGCAGGGGCGCCTGAATTCGGATCAAAACCTGATGAACCGCAAAATCCACCTCCTGTGGTCACTCATCCGCCCGTAAACACAATTGATCGTCCGGTGCTATGGGAAACAGTAAAAACAAAAATTTTTGATAAAAGCTGCACAGCCTGCCATTACGCGGGGAACAAAGACGGCCTGTCTTCATACGAAGATTACGAACAAACCAAAGCAACTATTGCTACAATTTTTTATACCGTATCGATTATCCCCGTCATGCCACCGGCACCTGTGGATTTGCCTGAGGGTGCAATTAACCCGAATCAATTATCACGCGAAGACAAAGATTTACTTAGCGCTTGGGTCAATGATGGGATGCTGAAGTAAACCATCGTTTTTTGCCCGTCCGTCAAAACTTTAGACGAAATATAATGTTATAAACACTATTAACGTTCCCACGTGGTTACAACTTTGCATTTTGCAGTGTAACCACCGGAGCGTTTATGAAAACAAGCATCAGCTTTCTTATTTTTTTGATATCGATAAATTCTTACTCTGCAGATTTCTGCACAGATTTAAAAACGACGTCGTGCCTGACAGCACAAAAAATCGGTGATCATTTAAAAATAGATCCTGTGTATTTCACGGATGGCAGTTTCAAGGGCCAAGCCATTAACCAAACAATCAAACGCCCTGTTCAATTTATCTCTGAACTTGAAACTAAGACGTCTTATTTTGTCAGTCAATTTTACAATCAAAAACAATTTTGGATTGCTGAAATTCCCAAAGACAATGTTGATACGGTTATCTTTCAATTAGCTTTATTCAAAGGCCCTGCTGATTACACATTGGCGCACGGTCAGTACCGCTTCATTGGCAGTAAACCCTTAAAACTGTATCGTCTGAAAAATGGTCGAATCACAACAACTGAAACCAAAGATTTTATTTTCACAATACAAGCTGCTTTACCCAAGGGCGAAAATTACAACGCCAAAGATGCATTTATGGGAAATTATAAAATTGTCGCACGTTTATCGAATACTTTTGATCGAGCAATGAACGAAGAAGTTCTGGATGGCGATATTGTGACTCAATATACATTAAAAAATTTAGATCAAAAAAAGCGCGATCTGTTGCTTAAAAATGCTATCCAGTATTCAAGCGAAAATTTATTAAATAAAGATTATGCCGGTATTTCTGAAAACTGTTTAAGTATCGCTTTTGATATTTTGGATAAAACACTAAGTCTTGATATGGGGCGCGTGATTTTAACTGTCGACAATCTGTTATTTAACGGCAAAAGCCCGAATGAAAAAATGGCTTTGGACGCATTAAAAGAACGCGGCCTTGTCGATCAAAAAAGCCGTATTGAAAATTATAAACGTTAATCATGCATCCGCAGTAATTATAGATTTCTGCGGTACTGCCCACCAACCTCGTACAACGCCTGTGACATTTGAAACAATGAACAATGTCTGGATGCACTCATCAGAGCTTCAAAAATATTTCCGCCGCTTAATGCTGTGTTTTTTAAATTTTGAATTTCTTGCGATGACTGTGCAGAATTTATTTTCTTAAAATTTTCGACCGCATGCAATTGATGATTTTTTTCTTCGGTCGAAGCTCTGGCCAATTCAATTTTTGGCGGAACATAATCCGATGCTAATGTTTTTGGATTAATAAATGTGTTCACACCAATCACTGGCAATTCGCCTGAATGTTTTAGATGTTCGTAATACATCGATTCTTCTTGAATTTTTGAACGCTGATATTGGGTTTCCATCGCGCCCAATACTCCGCCCCGTTCGCTAATTTTTTTAAATTCTTCAAGGACGGCTTCTTCAACCAGATCTGTTAATTCTTCTAAGAAAAAACTGCCTTGGTTTTGATTTTCATTTTTGCTGACACCAAATTCACGATTGATAATCATTTGAATGGCCATCGCACGACGTACAGATTCTTCGGTGGGCGTTGTGATGGCTTCGTCATAGGCGTTTGTGTGTAATGAATTACAATTATCGTTTAAAGCCAAAAGCGCTTGAAGCGTCGTTCGGATATCATTGAAATCAATTTCTTGGGCGTGCAGTGATCTGCCTGAGGTTTGAATGTGATATTTTAATTTTTGGGACCGATCGTCAGCCTTGTATAAATCGCGCATTGCAATCGCCCAAATACGTCGCGCTACACGGCCCAAAACTGAATATTCAGGATCCAGTCCATTACTAAAAAAGAACGACAAATTCGGGGCAAAGTCGTCAATTTTTAATCCACGTGATAAATAATATTCTACAAAAGTAAAACCATTCGACAACGTAAACGCCAATTGACTGATCGGGTTCGCTCCGGCTTCGGCGATATGATATCCTGAAATACTGACAGAGTAGAAATTTTTAATATTATTTTTCGTAAAATAACTTTGAATATCACCCATCATTTTCAACGCGAAATTAATTGAAAAAATACACGTATTTTGACCTTGGTCCTCTTTCAGAATATCAGCCTGAACAGTGCCGCGCACAGATTGAATCGTTTTTATTTTTAAATCTGAAAATTCAGCATCTGTTAATTTTCTTTTTAATTCTGATTCTTTTTTTACGACTTCTTGATCAATGGCTGTGTTAAAGTAAAAAGCCAAAATCATCGGAGCAGGCCCATTGATTGTCATACTGACCGAAGTATTTGGACTAATCAGATCAAATCCTGCGTACAGTTTTTTCATATCATCCAGCGTACAAATATTTACGCCGCTTTCACCAACCTTGCCGTAAATATCCGGACGCAGATCAGGATCTTGGCCGTACAAAGTCACTGAATCAAACGCTGTCGATAATCGGTGTGCTGATTCGCCTTTGCATAAATAATGAAAACGTTTGTTTGTTCGATCTGGTGTACCTTCGCCAGCGAACATACGTTTTGGATCTTCATCGGCGCGTTTTAAGGGGAAGACTCCCGCTGTGAATGGAAAATACCCCGCAACATTTTCAAGTTTTAAAAATTTATACCTGTCACCAAGGTCCGCGTAATTTGGTAAAACAATTTTTCTGATTTTTGTGCCGCTCAAAGATTTTGAAGTTAATTTTTGTCTGATTTCACGATCGCGGACTTTGAAAACCAATTCATCTGCAGCATACGTTTTTTTTAATTCATCCCAACCCAGTAATGAATTCATTTCATCAACAGTGAATCCTTCAGAGAATTCTTTTTTCTTTTTTTCAAAAGTTTCAGTCGGTAAATTGAGTTCATTTTTTAATTTTTCAAGGGAACCCAACAGGCTGGCTTTTTTTGCTAAAAGTTCTGTGCGTGTTTTATACCCACGAACACTGGCCACAATTTCTGCTAGATAAGTCTGTCTCTCAGCCGGAATAATCACATGCTCATCGGCTGATAAAACTGTTTTACGAAAATCATCAGAAACAACAGGCATTGATTTTTTTTCGGCCAATTTATCTGAGATCGCAAAAAATAATTGATTCACACCACCATCATTAAACTGACTGGCCTGAGTTAAAAATACGGGAACTTTTGTTTCATCATTAAATATTTTTCGCGAACGTTTATATTGTTTGGTCACGTCACGAACGGCGTCTAAGGCGCCTCTGCGGTCAGCTTTGTTCACGGCCACGAAATCGGCGAAATCGATCATATCAATTTTTTCAAGCTGAGATTGCGCACCGAAATCTGACGTCATCACATACATTGACAAATCACTGACTTCGGTGATGGCCATGTTACCCTGACCGATGCCCGACGTTTCTGCGATGATAAAATCAAAATCACATTGCTTTAAAAAATGTAAAATTTCTGGCAACGCACCTGCGATTTCACGACCTGAACCGCGCGATGCCACTGAGCGCATAAAAATATTTTTTCTGGATAACGAATTCATCCGAATACGGTCACCCAAAAGCGATCCGCCCGTTTTTCGTTTTGATGGATCAACACAAACGACAGCAATTTTATGATCTGGATACGCATTTAAAAATCGCTGTGACAATTCATCAATCAACGATGATTTTCCAGCGCCGCCCGTACCTGTAATACCTAAGACCAACGGTTGGTTTTTTGTTCGTCTAAAATCAGATAAATTAAAATGATCAAATGAAATATTTTTTTCGCCATTTTCAATGGCTGTTAATGCAACACCTAATTGAAAAGAGGGAAGATTTGTTTTTATTTTTTTATTTTCTATTTTTTTCTGAATATTTTTTTGAGCAGTTAAAATATCAAAGTCACAACCTTGGGCTATCATTTGAATCATGCCTTCAAGGCCCAGTCTGCGTCCGTCATCAGGATGAAAAATTTGAGCAATACCGTAGGCTTCTAATTCTTTTTTCTCGTCGTGAATGATGACTCCGCCGCCGCCACCAAAAATTTGTACGTAACCGGCGCCATTTTCATTTAATAAATCACGTAAGTATTTAAAATATTCCATGTGTCCGCCTTGATACGACGAAATACACACGCCCTGTGCGCCTTCTTGTAAAACCGCTTTCACGACATCATCCACAGATCTGTTGTGACCTAAATGTATGACTTCGCAGCCTGCTTCTTGCAACATTCTTCGAATAATATTTATCGAGGCATCATGACCATCAAACAGCGCCGCTGCGGTAACAACTCGAACAGGATTTTTTAACATTTATTTTCCTTGGAAATTAGGTTTTCTTTTTTCAAGAAATGCTTGCATGCCTTCTTTGGAATCCACGGATTCAAAGACCGACGAAAAAATTTCAGCTTCATTTGATAAAGCTTTTTCAATCTCAAGATCTGCGGCTTCGTTGATTGATTTTTTTGAAAGCCCCACGGCCACTGGTGATTTAGATAAAATCATTTCAATTTTTTTCATCACCGTAGGAATTAATTCGGCCTGTGGCACGACCGTTGATACCAATCCACACAATTTTGCATCTGCGGCAGTTAATAATTCACCCGTAAAAGTCATCTCGCGCGCTTTGCGAATGCCGACAGCGTTTAATAATCGAACCGTTCCACCAAAACCCGGAATCAAGCCCAAAGAAACTTCGGGTAAACCAAATTTTGCATTTTCACTGGCGATAATAAAATCACAAGCTAATGCCAATTCACAACCACCGCCCAAAGCGAAACCATTCACCGCTGCGATCACTGGAATTTTTAATAAATTAAATTCATGAAATACAGATTGGCCTTTTTCAGCAAAAGATTTGGCTTGGTCAGAATTCAAATCAGACATTTCTTTGATGTCGGCACCTGCAACGAAAGCTTTTTCTCCGGCGCCGGTAATCACTAAAACTTTGGCGTGATCATAATCCATTTCAGACAATTCACGAACAGCGCTACTTATTTCATTCAACATTTGTGAATTCAATGCGTTCAAAGCTTGTGGGCGATTTAATGTTAAAAACCAGACTCCGTTTTCGCGCTGTTCAAGTTTGATATTTTGATATTGATTACTCATATGTATAAAATCCTTTTTTCGATTTCTTACCCAGCCATCCTGCTTCGACATATTTCACCAACAACGGGCACGGACGGTATTTTGAATCACCCAGACCATCGTACAAAACATTCATGATTGCCAGACATGTATCCAAACCAATAAAGTCTGCCAATGTTAATGGCCCCATCGGTTGATTCGTTCCCAGTTTCATGGCGCTGTCGATACTGGCTGCTGTAGCAATGCCTTCATGCAAAGTATAAACAGCTTCGTTAATCATCGGCATCAAAATACGATTCACGATAAAACCCGGCATGTCTTTGACAGATTCGACAAAAGTTTTTCCTAATTTTTCAGACAATGTTTTTGTTAATGTGAAAGTTTCATCTGACGTCTGAAGTCCACGAATACCCTCAACTAATTGCATTAAAGGAACAGGATTCATGAAATGCATTCCGCAAACTTTGTGCGGACGCGACGTCACGGCTGCGATTTTAGTAATTGAAATTGATGATGTGTTTGTTGCTAGAATTGCATCCGCCTTTACGACTGAATCCAAATCTTTGAAAATTTTTAATTTTAAATCAATATTTTCTGTGGCGGCTTCGACAACGAAATCACAGTCTTTCAGATCAGATAAATTTGTTGTGACTGAAATATGTGATAATAAAATTTTCTTTGCATCTTCAGTAAAGGTTCCTTTTTTAATCATGCGATCAAGACTGCTTGAAATTGTAGTCAGACCTTTGTCGAGGGCTCCG
>JAYTMM010000313.1:0-5692 GCA_043728555.1 Pseudobdellovibrionaceae bacterium | reverse complement strand
ATATCACGAGACATATGTGTGTTGAACCAACTTAAATCTAACTGATAAATACATATAAAAAATGAAATCACACACAAGACTTCGGGATAATATGAAAATATATATTTATTGAAAAATTTCATAGTCCGACGCGCGCTGTTGCTGTAGTTGTGTTAATTTTTCTGGTCCGCTGTATTTTGCAGGATGAATAAATAGAAGGTCTGAATCCGATTTAAAAATCATTAGATCTGCAGTATTCGCGTGACCCGCAAAAACACCCAGTATTTTATGATTTAAAAACTGATGGGTTTTCTTTGCTTTAAGATAAAATCGTTGACCCAAAAAATTTAAAAAATTTAAATATAAAATTTTTGGACCCATTTTTGTTTGCAAAAGCCTTTGATCTAAAATGACAGAACGCAATTTAATATTTTTTGACAACACCTGTAAAATGACTTTTGAAAAAAATGGATAAATATGACAATGCATGTGCCCGTCTAGGTAATCAGGATGTTTTTTAAATCTATGTATAAATAAATTAAGCTGACGATGAATTTCTGACTTTAATTGATCTGGATAAAATATCGCACGCCAAAAATTTTTGAATGGATTCCTTTTAAAAAGATCCAAATGCAGTCCCAATAGAATATCCTTTGATTTTATGATCTCTACACTGTCAGGTGTCAAATGGGAGGCATCAATTAAAATACTGACTGCTTGAATCTGTTTTTTTTCAACCAAATCAATAATCGCAAAATTAATTTCTTGTTCTAAACCAAAATCATCTGCACAAATCAATGAAAAGCCACCTTCTTCTTTTAAAGACGTTCAAATAAAATTTTAACTGATTTCTGGAATTCTTCAAATGAAAAAAAGGTCTCCAAATTGTCGGGCGATGAATTTGAAAACTCGAGGTAATGTTTGACCCCGTATTTAGAAACTATATCAAAATTAACGAATTGTTCATAGTGGTTTGGAATTGGACAGCAAAACGCAGATTTATTTGTATACAAAATTTCAGCCAATGTGGATTGGCCAGCGTTACAAACGACAACGTCAGCATTTATAAAAATATCAAAATTTTTAAAATTTAGATTGCGGCAGCCCAAAATCGTTAATTTTGAATTCGGAATTGAATCTGATAGTGGGTTTTGGATCGCTGATCCTGTTGTCATCAATAAAGTATGTTGATGATCAGGCCTTCTGCGCTCTGCCGTGATTTGCTTTCGTACCAGAGGAGGTGTTAAATATATGTTGCTACACAGCGACTTTTTAACATGCAGCCCGTTTTTCTGCTGTAGCGACGGACAAATAACAGAATCTGTAAAAACAGAATGAATCAATAGGTCCAACTTTTCGAACAAAAAAGAATAGGCCAGATTATGCTTTAAACGCTGAAAAAAACTGAGCCTGTAGTTAACAATTTCATATGAATTATTTATGGCAATTATTTTAAAATTTCGATTCAAAATTCTGTGCAGAATAAATCCATAATCAGAATCAAAAAATACAACGTCAAATTTATTTTCTTGGATTAGTTTTTTTTGAATCTTATAGTTTTTATAAATAAGTTTTAAGAACTTAACCAAGTTCAAGAAAAAGAAAGCAAGACTACCGTAAACAGATTTGTTCTCGATATTTAATGAGTTTTGCGATGACACGTTTTTAAAATCATTTGTACGATAGTAATCGAGGCCAACCCCACTTGTTAAAATATGAATTTTTTGATTTGGATTTAAAATTAAAATTTGCTCAATCAAAGCATGCATTCGCGTGATATTACCCATACCGAAGCTATTAACGATACAGAGAAAATTATGATTTTTTAAATTCATACAAATTGTTTAAAGGGCCGACCTTAAGATTGCCAATCATATTTAACTTTATTTTTAATGGATCCCATACAGCCAGATCAATTCGATTTAAAAACTTATGATACATTCTGTAAAAATTGAAGATCATCCAAGCACTTTGATCTGGCGCCAAGATAAAAACTGTACCATCTGATTTTAAACTCTTTATCAGCCTATTCAGTAGTACTTCAAAATCAGGGATGAATTCTGTGACTCCTAAAACGTATATACAATCAAATTTTTCTATGGGCTCATAATTTTGCAACGAGGTTTTTAAAAAAACGAATCTGTCATTTTGAATATTTTTTTGTGTGTTTACATAGGGGTCAATAGAAATCAATTTCTGCGGACTTTGATTCAGAATCAACTCTGTGTATTCACCGATTCCAGAACCTATTTCTAAAACGACTTTATCTTTACAATTTAAAGCATAACTTTTAATTTGGCTCATTTCTTTTTTTTTGTAATATATCTCAAAAATATTCTTATTTTTTTTATGACTAAAATAATTTTCAGAACTTGAAATATTTATATCGAATTTCTGATCTGGTAAATTATGTATAAATGCCGAAAACGTTAATTTTTTTGATCTGAATATATTATGCGTAGTTGTGAATCTAGTCTTAATATCTTCGTCAGAAAATTTTTTCGGACTATACGCCGCCGTAAAAAAAAACTGAATACATCGAATGAATAAAACGTGTGCCAGACTAAAAACAGACGTGTTCTTCTGACTTGAATAAGAATGAAATTCAAATTTAAAAAAATTATGGGCCTTAAAATTAAAATACTCTTGATCTGTCAACCAATCCATTAGTCCAATCGAAAACACATAATCTGCATTTAAATTTTTAACTTCACTTATTTCACTGGCGATGAATTGAACCGACGAAAACCCAGTACACTTTTGACGAGCTTTTGAAATTGCAGCCTCTGAAATATCAACACCCACATATGAAATTTTGCGTTCATTGAAAAAATTTAATCCTAGTAAGTCAACGACTTCACCAGAGCCACACCCAAGTTCGATGATAGTTGCTCCTTCTGGTAACGATTTTAAAATGTGTAACGCAATTTCACGCCTATGCCATAAAACTCTAAAAAAATATTTTGAATAAAACTTATGGTATCGTGTTGCTTCCCAATCTAAAACGGATTCTTTCCAAAAATTTGAACTCATTTTTTATTTTGCACTTGATCCAAAATAGCTTCAGCTGAATCCAAAGTTCTTAACGCGTACTGCGCCTTGAGAATTCTGATTTGCTCCGCATTAACGTCTTCATTTTTTCCTAATTTTTGCAAACGACTTTGATAGATTTGGTATAAACTCAAGGCGCCAGCCACAGAAATATTAAAACTTTGTACAAAACCCGGCATCGGAATAATCACACGCTCATCGGCGGCTTCCATAATTTCCCTCGACGCCCCGCTTTTTTCGTTTCCCAAAACCAACGCCAATGGTGTTGAAAAATCAATTTCATGAATAGGTTTTGCAGATTCTAATGACGTAACGCAAATTCTGATTTTGTTATCTTTGAAATATTTTATAGCATCGGCCGTCGACTTCCATTTTTTGGCTTCGACCCATTTATCTGCACCTTGGGTGACTCGGTTTGCATTCTTGAATTTTTCAAAAGTTTCGATGATATGAAAATTCGAAAACCCCAAGCCCTCTGCTGTTCGCATAACGGCGCTGATATTTCCGCGATCGTAAATTCCTTCAAGCACCACGGAAATATCAAAACAACGACCCGCTGCCACACGTTCAATTTTTTGCTGACGTTCAGGCGTTAACAACGGCCAAATTTTTTCTTCGATAAGACTGACATCTGAAAAATGACCTGATTTATATTCAATTGGATTTTTTAACGGAAACATGTTTTAAACATCCAATAAAAAAATATTCTAAAAACCATTTTTAGCCAAATCACGAGTCATATTTTTTTGATGCGCCTCGATAGTTCCGCCACCGATTTCCAATAACTTTGCATCACGCCATAATCTTTCGACAACGTATTCACCAACGTAACCATAACCACCTAAGACTTGAATCGCACGGTCGGCCACATTTTTTGCCATCGTTGTAGCAACTAACTTTACGCCATCTGAATCCAAACGATTGCCTTCTTTGTTTAAATCTAATTTTCTGGCTGTGTCGTAAACATAACAACTGGCTGCTTTGTATTCCGCATAAGAATCGGCAACATATTTTTGAATTTGACCAAAGCTGTTTAAGGGCTTTCCAAAAGCGTGACGATCGCTAGCGTATTTGTTCATAATCTCGACCGAACGTCTGGCGATTCCTATGCTCATCGCTGCAAGACCTACGCGTTCGATTTCAAGGTTTCGCATCATGTGATGAACTGAATCACCCAACCCACCCACAAGTCTGTCCAACGGCAATTCACAATTTTCAAAAACTAATTCTGCCGTATTTGAACCGCGCATTCCTAATTTATCCATAATTTTTTGACCGACAGAAAATCCAACATCATTTTTTTCTACAATGAATGTTGAGATTTGTGCGCGTCCGTTTTTTTCTCCAGTTTTTGCATAAACCCAAACCATATCACACGGCGTTTTTTGATCATCAATGCAACCATTTGTGATCCACATTTTTTGACCATTCAAAATATATTTATCACCTTTTAAAACTGCTGTTGTTTTCATACCCAGAACATCAGTTCCAAAATCAGGCTCGCTCATGGCCATCGAACCCACGAGTTCACCAGAACACAATCCCGGTAAATATTTTTTCTTTTGTGCATCGTTGCCGTTCACAGCTAAATTATTTACGCATAATAAAGAGTGCGCCAAATAGGCCAAACAAAATCCAGGATCACTGGCCGATAATTCTTCGTGAACTAAACAAACTGCAGAGGCATCCAAACCTGATCCACCGAATTCTTCGGGAACTGTTAAACCTAACAAACCCAGATCACCTAATTTTTTAAATAATTTCAAATTAAATTTTTCTGCACGATCATATTCATGGGCTTGCGGTTCGACTTCGTCTTTGACAAAAGATTTCAAAGTGTCACGCAACATTTGGTGTGTTTCTGTTGGATTTGCTAAATCAAAATTTTTCCAGTCCATGCGGCGTTTCCTTATTAAATATTTTATTGAATATTCAGATGTAAAAAATGAATAGTTAAAGCCAAAATTCAATGTTACAACTTAGGCCTATGAAAGCAACAATTTTAGGTATTGGCACAGAGCTTACGACAGGGCAAATCACAAATAAAAATGGTTCTTGGATTTCTAAGCAACTGATTGATTATGGAGTCATCACTGCAGCACATTTAGTTGTGCCCGATGACAAAAAACTGATCATAAATGCGTTGGATTACTGCAGCCAGAATTCTCAGGTTATTTTTGTCACCGGTGGCCTTGGGCCCACATCCGACGATTTTACCCGAGAATTAATTAGCACGTGGACTGAAAAAAATTTATTTTTTGATGAATCATCATGGCAACACGTTCAAGACCGTCTGACAACACGTGGATTCACCGTCAAAGACATTCAACGCCAGCAATGTTATTTTCCAGAAACCGCAAAAATATTAAAAAATAATTTTGGTACTGCAAATGGTTTTTATATGAAACGTGTGAAGAATAGTTTCATTACACATTTATTTATTTTACCCGGCCCTCCGCGTGAAATTGAAGCGATTTGGAATGATCACATCTCTGATTGGCTGAAAGAAAACACTCGAAACATTGATAAAATAATCACAAAATCTTTTGATACATTAGGCGTCGGCGAATCTGACGTTGCACTGATTGTAGAAAGTGCGCTCACTGGTAAAACAGAATCTCTTCCAATGGATATCGGATACCGCGTGCATCTTCCGTACGTT
>JAYTMM010000312.1:0-2872 GCA_043728555.1 Pseudobdellovibrionaceae bacterium | reverse complement strand
TGGGTTTTAGCTGCAACAGGTTTTTTAATGGCCGTGCTGTCGCCGATATTGGGCGTGATCTCAGATTATCGCAGACTGAAAAAGAAATTATTATTCGTGTTTATGTGTTTTGGTGCGTTGGCCACGTTGGGGCTGTATTTTGTACCGCAGGGTGATTGGTTAACGGCTGCGCTTTTGTACGGTGTGGGTTTGTTTTTTTGTTCAGCCAGCTGTGTATTTTATGATTCGCTTTTGGTGTCGGTCACGACGCCTGAAAAATATGATGCCATTTCATCAAATGGTTTTGCCGCAGGCTATTTAGCCGGTGGCCTGTTATTTGTTATTAATATTTTGATGTATCAAAATCCTGAATGGTTCGGATTCAAAGACGGCGTTGTTGGAATCAGATTTTCATTTGTTACCGTCGCTGTGTGGTGGTTTATATTTACATTGCCACTTATGAAAAATGTGGACGAACCAGCAATTGATTCTTTAGGCTTACAAAAGAATTTTTTTCGACTGATCAAAGATTCTATTTTTGAATTAAATCATACATTTGTTGAAATTTTCAGACAGAAAAATATTTTTTATTTTGTTTTGGCCTATTGGTTTTATATTGATGGTGTCGGTACTGTGATTTCAATGGCCGTTGATTTTGGAATGTCATTGGGCTTTGCTGCCGGTGATTTAATGAAGGCTTTGCTGCTGACTCAGTTCGTCGGTTTTCCAGCGGCTTATTTTGCAGGAAAATTTTCGGCAAAATATGGTAATCGAAATATTATTTTATTTTGTTTATGTATTTATGTTGTCGTGATTTTCGGAGCTTCCATGATGACATTGCCATGGCATTTTTTCTTGATGGCGGCGTTAATTGGATTATCACAAGGCGGAGTTCAGGCCTTATCAAGATCCTTATTTGCGCAGTTAATACCGGCTAAAAAATCGGGTGAGTATTTTGGATTTTTTAATCTACTTGGAAAATTCGCAGCTATTTTGGGGCCGTTATTGATGTCGATGACCGCACGATTTACAGGTAGCCCGCAAAAGACGATTTTAAGTTTATTGGTTTTATTTATTTGTGGAGCTTATTTTTTAAAGAAAGTTCAGATTAAATCTGTTTAGATTTTTGATCAGCTGACGCTGCTGATTGAGGATCTGACTCTTGGTGTTTTTGAATTTCTTTGGCTTTGGCACCAGTGATGCCGATCCATTCAGGAAAAAAATAGGCAAACGCAATAAATCCGATTGTAACAAATGCAAAAAAACCTATTAAAAGCCAAATCATTTCCATAGATTCAGTGAAACTAAATCAGCCTGTGACAGAACACAATACATTTGCTACTTAAGTTTCATAATTATGAATTACAATCCACAAGACCATTATTTTAAAAAAGCCAAAGACCTTAATTTTGTTGCACGCTCAGTATTTAAACTTGAAGAAATCGACCAAAAATTAAAAATTATTCACCCCAATCAAAAAATTTTAGATTTAGGGGCTTCGCCGGGATCATGGTCTCAGTACTGCGCAAAAAAAATAGCTCCAGCTGGCAGGTTGCTAGGTGTTGATCTGACAGAAATTAAATTGAAATTGCCAAACACCATATTTGTTCAAGCAGACCTCTACGATTTAAATCTGAAAGAACTTTTTGAACAGCACGGTTTTAATTCGCCTTTTGATGTCGTGTTGTCGGATATGGCACCGAAAACTTCAGGAATCCGAATGTCTGACCAAGCAAAATCATTTGCCTTATGTGAATTGGCATTAAACACAGCCCGACAGTTTTTAAAAAAAGATGGCCACTTTGTTTGTAAATTATTTCATTCAGATGATTTTACAAAATTACGTGACGAGATCAAAAAAGATTTTCATAAATGTGAAATTATAAAACCAGATTCAACACGAAAAATTTCAAAAGAAATATTTCTGATCGGTGTACGAAAAAAAACATGATGAATTCAATTATTAAAGTCGTTTTCGAAAATGAAAATTTTATTGTTTGCGATAAACCCTCAGAGGTCCTGTCGACCCCTGATCGCCACAGTTCCGATCGCCCATGTCTGGGCTTGGAATTGCAAAAAAAACTAAATATTCAAATTTACCCTGTGCACAGATTAGATTTCGAAGTCAGTGGAATTATTTTATATGCTAAAAATAAAACTGCACATAGAAATTCACAAGATTGGTTTTTAAAAAAATTTATTACTAAAAAATATTTAGCGTTAACACATGCACAAGAATTTTCACATTGGCCTGAGAATGTGAAAACAGTACGTGATCCGATTGTTGTAGAAGCGGATCAAAGTTTTTTTTGGAAAACACAAATTCAACGCGGTAAACGCAGGTCATTTGAATCCACGCACGGTGAATGGGCTGAAACACAAGCGCAAGTTGCCAGTGCAGAAATGGACTTGATTTCTTGGAATTTATTTCCGCTGACGGGTAAACCTCACCAATTAAGACTTGAATTAAGTCGACGTGGATTCCCAATTTTGGGTGATGCGTTGTACGGATCAAAAGTAAAAATAACTCCCGATATTTGGCAATATGGTTCTATAGCACTCAGGGCTGTTGAAATCGATTTAGTTGCTATAAATAACCGCATGGGTTTGCCTGAAAAAATAATTATTTAAGTTTTCTTCAGAAATTAGTCACCAGATCAATAATAAATATTGATCTGCAAGCTCTACTCTTATAAAAAATCTCAAACGAATTTAAAGTCATAATGAGGGGATACATTTTGAAAAATTTTTTGATTGCAGCGCTTTTTTTGTCAGTTTCAGTAACCGCATTGTCTAAGGCCAAGACCGAGAAAATTATTGGCGATAATGATCTGCTGATTGTCGATGCTTCAGCTTCGAATATACCTTTGAAATATCAAAAAATTGTAAATGC
>JAYTMM010000311.1:0-1732 GCA_043728555.1 Pseudobdellovibrionaceae bacterium | reverse complement strand
TTTTTCAATAAAATGATGATAACTTTTTTGATCACAAAAAATATCTGCATGCTGGACAAGTTGGCCATTTTTTTCATAAAAAATATTTTGATAATTATTGATCAAAATTTCAGTCACTTCATCATCAATTAACAAATCTTGAATTGGTCCGAATCCTTCGATTTCTGATAGTAGTCTTTGCTGTAATGCTGTATCGGTTTGGTGTAGAGCAGTATCTAAATTGTTTTTTAACTGTTCATGGCGTTGGGAAGTTGAATTTTCAATATCAAAATCAGCTTTTAAAAAACGATTTTCCATTTTTTTAATCTGATTATAAGTGTCTAACAAACTTTGTTGCATTAGTTCTCCATCAGTGATGGCTTCACCATGATGACTAGTTCAGTTTGGCTATCTAAATAACTTTGGCTTGAAAACAACAATCCTAAAACCGGTATTTGTGACAAGTAAGGCAGCCCTGTTCTCGTTTTTTGTAGATCGTTTTGAATTAATCCTGATAGAAAAATAGTTTTAGACTGGATCAAATCGAAATGACTGGATACTTTGTTCGTATATAATGTGGGTATGCCATCGATGGAATTACTAAAATCAGGTGTAGATATTTCAGCCATAATTTCAATACTCATTTGTCCCAATGGGTCTATAAGGGGCTTAAATTTTAATTGAATGCCATATTTTTTCCAGACAATGTCTTTTAATTTATAGTTCATAATTTTAATGGGGATTTCCCCACCGGCTAAAAATTCAGCTTCTTTGCCGCTACGGCAAATTAATGTCGGGTTGGCTAAAATTTTTGAATCACCGCTTGATTCAGCTGCGTTTAACTGCAAAATTAAATTTTCACTGTTATCGACAGCTTGACCAGCGATCCCAGCTGCATACTGTTCAGGCCATTTGATCCCTAAATTGCGAATAAGACTTTTTTTAATTTCGATAAATTGAACTTCAATTTTGATATTATCTTCAAGGATTAATCGATGAATATTTTCTTCAGTGAATAATCCCATTTTTAACAATGTTTGCGCCACTTTCTGTGGATCATTTTTAGTGGCTGATATCATTTTCCACGGGCTTGATTTGAACATAATTTTAGTCGGTTTTATTTCCTGGCCACGTAAATAGTCATTTATATAAGTAAGAACTTGAGTTTCAGTTTTCGGTGACATTTTTAAGTCCAAATAAATAAAAGATTTATGCAGATCCATCAGATCAATAATTTTTTGATAATCATTAAAATTTAGAATTTTACCTTTCAAACATACAGTATTTTGACAAAACGATACTTTTAAGTATGGAATTTTTTGAACTAATTTCTGCCACGTTTTGTAGGACTCTTTAAAACTAGCAGGGACAGCATAAAAATGCACAAAGTTTTGATCGATTTTAATTTTTGAATGTCCAACTTGTAAAGCTTTAAGTAAAATGGCCGATCCCACTTGTTTGGCCGAAAATATTTTTGCATTTTCAATCCATATTTTTGAACTTACTTTATGAATCAAGTGGTCTTCGCCGATTTCGACAAGCACTGGATCTTTTGCAAAGATGTAAGGCTGAAATAAAAATAACACAACTGTTAATACAATAATTTTAATCATACAACATAGTCTGCAAACGCAGGGAGATTTTAAAATGTGATGTGAGAGAGATTAAATCCGAAAATAAGATTAGTTAATTCGGGTCGTCGGAAAAGTAAAGCGAACACTAACGCCATTATTTTTATTTTCGATTTGCAAAT
>JAYTMM010000310.1:0-18575 GCA_043728555.1 Pseudobdellovibrionaceae bacterium | reverse complement strand
GCGTAACCAAGCCCACGATAAAATGAACCGGTTGAAACCCACGGAATATTTAATTTTTTAGAAAGCTCACGACTGACCGAAGATTTTCCGGATGCCGCAGGTCCATCAATAGTTATTACAAAACCCATGGAATCAGAGGCTACATGATCTCAGGAACTTCGGTCAGCATTTTTTCGATAGCGTCGATCGCTTTTTTATTCTCGGATGCTTGTCCGATAGTCATTCGCAGGTATTTATTGAAACCATAGTTACCAACAGGTCTTAAAATGATGCCTTTTTTAAGCAGATTTTCAAAACAGATATTCGCATTTCGTTTTGTATCAAAAAGCACAAAATTCGCTTCTGATTTAAAATACGGTAGATTCAATCTGGTCAGCTCTGAATAAAAATAATCAAGACCTTCCCAAACAATTTTTTGCGACGCTTGAATATAATCTTTGTCATCCAACGCTGCGATCCCCGCCACTTGCGCAAGTTCATTCACATTGAACGGATTTCTAACACGGTTGTAATATTCAAGAACATATTCAGGAGCCAACATCGCACCCAATCTTAAGCCCGCCATGCCGTAAACTTTTGAAAAAGTTTTTAATACGATCACATTTGAATATTGCGCAAAAAATTTCGCAGCTTCCTTGAATTTTGAATCGCGCACATATTCTGTGTAGGCTTCATCAAAGACCAATAAGACGTCATCACGATTGCCCAGTCGAATTAAAAATTCATTCAATTCATCACCACCAACAATTGTGCCGGTTGGATTGTTCGGATTTGGAATAAAAATCAATTTAATTTTTGCCGTCGGATTTCTGAAAAAATCATCTGCGATGGCTTTTAAATCCATCGTCAAATCTGGCTTTAGCGGCGTCGTTCGAACTTTGACACGAGCTGCTTGTGCGCAGACTTGATACGCCACAAAAGCTGCCTGAGATGTTAAAATTGAATCACCGGTTTCGCAAAAAATGCGAATCAACAAATCAATGATTTCATTTGAACCATTGCCGATACCAACTTGTCGTGGATTCACATTCCATTTTTCAGAAATTTTTTGAATCAAATCATAGCACGAAGGATCAGGATAACGGTGCTGTTCAAGTAAAGAATTCTGAATCGCGGCGATGGCTTTCGGGCTGGGTCCCAATGGATTTTCATTGCTTGCTAATTTATAAACTTCTGTCAGACCATATTCACGCTTTGTCTCTGAAACAGGCTTGCCCGGTTTGTACGGAACCAGATTTAAAATTTCGGCAGACACTTTCATGATTGACCCCTTAGTGATTCATCTTTATATTTTTTAAAACTATTATGACGAACGCCTCAACACAAGCACTATTAGCAATTTATCTGGGCGAAACTTACGCCGAAATCGAAGTCAGGTCACTGCCTTTGAATAAAAAATCTAAAGCTTTATTTAAAAAAAATTATTTTTTACCACAAAGCTCTCTGAAAACAACATTAAACCAAGTTCAAAAAAAACTAACTGAATTAAACGTGCAAATTACGGATTCATATGTCGTCTGCAGATATCTTGAACGCCTGAAAACATTCAGACTGGGTGGCAGCGTCGTACAAGTTGTTCACAAGGGTTTTGAAAACAGTTACGTCGTTGAAAACACTTCGCGCGTTTCACTGGCCGCTTCGGCGCTGGTGATTTCTGTCGCTGATGATTTCTCAACAGAGTTTTTCACAAATGAAATGATACGCATCAAAAAAATAAACCCTGACGCCAACAAAGTCGTAATCGAATTGGATTCTGAATTAATTCCAGCCGTCAATATTCAAAAAATTAAAGATTTTTTTATCGAATTAGGTTTTAAAATATTTGCCTGCGATAAGCCTCAAGATTTATTGCAAGTACGAAAAACACTATTGAACGCAGGCTCTGAAGGCACCAAAGAAGAAATTATTTCTGAATTGAAAGAAAATTTTAAATATGGTGATCCTGAAAACGAAACAAAGACGAATGTTCATTTTTGGATAAAGGATCAGTTTAAACCGACACACACAGACACAACTGATGCTCATTCGTTTGAAAATTTTGATTTGTATTTCAGTAGCCAAGATTTTTTAGCGAATTTACTGCAGCTTTCAAAAAAGAAAAATTTAATTCATTTCGATCTAGAAAATTGGATGATTCTTAGCTCCGATCAAAAAAAGATCTGGGATAGCCCTTGGGGCTTAATACATCGCAATTATAACACAACAACCTCGATTGCCCTGCACCCGTTGACTGAAATATTAATCGATGAAACTTCGCGGTTACAATTTTCAAAAACTCCGGCTAGTTCTGAACCTGGGCCAATGATTGCCGGTCGTGGTGTTAAATCATTATTGATTGATTTATTCTGGCAACACATACAATCAGACGCTCAATTTAAAACTTTATTTCCACAACTTGAAAATCCGCTCTTACAAACTAAAATTGAATCCCAATTTAAAGTTCTTGAAAAAGGTCAGCGTTCAGAATCCAAAGAATTAAACAAAGATGACATGATCGAATTCGTCAAAGAACTGATTGATTTTGAATTAGAATTAAAATTGGGGCATCCGGCCTCTGAAACTGAAAAAGCAATTTGGACGGGTCATTTATCTGGATTGATAAATAAAAAATCTGTTGCGTTTTCATGGACAGATTCAATCTTTAAATATTTAGGTGAAAAGTAAAATGTCATCACATCTTGATTCACATAAGTTTTTATCAATGCTATCGCCCTTTAAAAATGCATCGATCATGAATAACAAGGGCGAATTGATTTATTCAAAAGATGCCGATTCATTTAAAACGACAACCAGCCGTATTGTTTTGTTTCAAATCGCTAAAAAATATTTGTCACCAAAACCGGGCGACATTGTTATTTCAAACGACCCCGAAAATGGCGGAACACAATTAAATCGAATTTTCTTTATTTGTTGTTTGCACACGAATTTGTTTGTTGTTTGGGATGCCGAACTGAACGAAGTTCAATTTAAAATTCCACTGACTCCGTTGGTTGAAAATAACAAAAAAAATGAAATGATTTGGCAAGCCCTGATCGAATCCCAACCTGCTGCTGAAAAATTCAGAAACTTTTTTGAAAAACAAATTCAAAAAATGAATCAGATGCAGGTTTTTAAAAAATTTATCGCCTCCATCGCTGCAGAGTCTTACCAAAAAACATGGTTTAAATTAACGAAATCAATTTTCGAAGATCACTTCAGTTTAAAATCGTACGGCCAGCACCAATTGAATATTGAATACCGGAATCATCAAATTAAAATCAATGCCGAGGCTGATGAAAAGCAAAACATCAAATCATTTAAAATTGATTTTTCAAGCACAGCCCTAGCAAAAAATTTCTCATGCGCTTCGCACGTCGTTGAAAGCGGTTTGGTCATTGAAATTTCAAAATTTTATCATTTTGAAAAATGTTTATCACAGCCGATTTTAGATCATTTAAAATTAATGTTACCGCCCAGGTCCGTGGTTTCAAAATCAATTGCCACCGGCGAATATAATTTTGAATTGCAAAAGCTGACTCGCCAAATGATGAAGCACTGTTTGAATCAAATGAACGTTCAGGGTAAGAAAACAGAAAAAAAATTCAACATCTATTCAACAGCGTATTTATCTTTGAATTCAGAACATCTGCAATTTTCAAATTTTTTATCAAATTCACGCATTGATTTTTTGATCGGTGATCTGTTCGACAAAAAAATACTGACTCATTCAGAACGCGAATACAAAGCGGTTTTAAAATACCGACTGGATAAAGCCTCGCAATTTAATTTATACGGTGTTAAATCCGAGGCCGACACAGAAACACGCTGGATTAAAATTAACGGCGAAATCGCGCATCATGGTCAATTTATTTTGAAAAAAAATGATGAAATCAGTTTTGGGTGGCGGATTTAGAACTGCCACGCAAACTACTCCTCAAACCGAGCCCCTGTTTTTGCCATACACTGTCTGATCGTTTCAATGTGCGCATGACTTGTGGTTTCGATCACGAAATTTATGCGGGTTTCTTTGACGTTAATACCTTGTTTGACACGGTCGTGATGAACTTCTAAAATGTTGGCGCGATTTTCAGCCAGAATTTGTGTTAAACGGCTCAGGCTGCCCGGAATATCTGGAACAATCACTGACATTTCACACAACCTGCCACGTTGAATTTGTCCGCGCTGAATGATATCTGAAACAATATTTAAATCAATATTGCCCCCGCACACCAACATACAGGATTTTTTTCCAAGATTTAATTTTTTTGAAAGTGCCGCTGCCAGTGCAACGGCGCCAGAACCTTCAGAAACTGTTTTTGCACGTTCTAATAAAAAAACAATCGCTTCTGCGATTTGTCCTTCGTTCACAGTTGCAACGTCATCCACATATTTTGAAATGAATTGATCGTACATGGACTGGCTGGGTGCTTTGACGGCGATACCATCAGCAAGTGTTGAAATACTATTTGTGATCGGAATATATTTTTTTGTCAGAAACATTTGAACCATCGTACTGACAGACTCTGTTTGCACACCGATAATTTTAATTTTTGGATTTATTGATTTTGCAGCGATGGCAATGCCGCTGATTAATCCGCCACCACCGATCGGCACAACGATAGAATCTAAATTTTGTATTTGTTCACAAATTTCAAGACCGATTGTACCTTGGCCCGCAATGACTTTTGAATCTTCAAAAGGATGTACGAAAACATATTTTTTTTCTTCGGCTAACTTTAAAGCCAAAACCTTTGCATCATCAAAAGTTTGTCCGTGCAAAATAACTTCGGCGCCATATTTTTTTGTCGCTTCGACTTTGGCGATCGGTGCATTTTCTGGCATGACAATCACAGATTTAACACCGCTTAATGTGGAACTGAGCGCTACACCTTGCGCGTGATTTCCGGCCGAACAACAAATGACTCCGCGTTTTTTTTCATCGATAGTCAAGCTTGCAATTTTATTTGCAGCGCCACGAATTTTAAAACTGCCTGTGCGCTGTGTGTTTTCAAGTTTTAAATAAATTTCTGAGCCAATCAGATCTGTCGCCGATTTTGAATAGTCACATAAAGTGACATTGATCATATTCTGAATTGTTTGTCTGGCGTTTAGAATGTCTTCGACAGTGACTGATAGGTTTGAATTCATGTCACTATCGTAACGAGATTACCAATATAAAGCAATTCCCAACAATGGTGGATAAATTGACTTTAGGCCTGAATTTTTAGAGGTAAATATGGCTTTTGAAAGTTCTTTGATTTCGCTTGTGTACACTGATTCGCAAAAAAAGAATGGAGTTAACGATTTATTACAACCTTGGCAACGATCGACTTCACCATTTTGGCTTTCTGTGACCGTATCGCAAATATGGCAACGACGAATATTTAATGATATTTCAGACTCGGTTTCGATTTGATCATTTTTTTTATTCATACAAACTGCATTGCAAAATATTGACCCGTCTTATTCTGAGACAACACATTCACCAAATCTGCTATAGTTGATAATAACCACGGTAGTTCATTTTGAAACGTCAATAGACTTGACGCAAAAACAATTCAGGCCGCCATATAAATACGTTAGAAATTTACTTATTAAACAATTTCAACCGATAAGTCAGTATGAAAATTAAAACACAAATTCTAAATTTAAGATTTCTTTTAATGACAGTTCTGGTGATTTTCTCGAGCACATGCTTTGCTGAAAAAAATGTATTTCATTTTTTAAATTACGATCAATTTATATTGCTGACCGATGCCGAACAGAAAACCTATATCAAAGAAATTCAAACCCTGAATTTAAATTTGACTGAAAATGCGAAAATTTCATTTTTTCAATTTTTGTATGAAAATTTGTTGTTAAATTCAGCCAGCGCACAAAACAGTCGCGCAGAATTTAATGTTGTTTCAACGAACACCGTGACTGAGCTGGATCGTTTGGATTCATTGATGCGCGCATCGCGTATGTATAAAAAAGCAGCCGGTGAAAACAACGCCCCCACGGCCAAAGAAATTTCGATCGAAAATTCTGAAGCTTTTGTAAAACGCATGAATCAAGTTAAAAATAATTTAAAAACTGCTGCTGATTTTAAAATTTATGCAGGACTAAAAAATGAATTCGCAAATGATTTTCCAGCCCAAGCTCAAAAAATTATTTCTGCACAAACAACCGAGCGCGCAACGAAGCAAACGACGACCCCGCCTGAAAAATCTATCGTTTTAAAAAAATCTGAAACAACTGCAGACACAGCAACCGCCAAAGCCGTTGAAAAACCAAAAGATTCCCCCTATTGCATCTATGCAGGTTTTATTATTTACGGAGAAAAATGCAGTCCGTACAAAAAATTACCTGACAGTTTTAGTTTGGCTGAGATTCGTAAAGACATGTTTAAATGTGATAATGAATCAGAAATATTATGTAACCCTTTATTGTTCGGATACAAAAAAAATTGCTTCAAGGTTGAATCAAATGAAATTTGTTCTGAAAAACCGATATGCATTTCAAGGTCCGTTAACGCCACTAAAAACTGTTCTGAATTGACCAATTCAAAAGATAGCTTCGAACAGATTCTAAGCCTGTGGAAAAATCCAAAAAATAAAATAACCTATGAAAAGTATACGAAAGATCTGAATCAATTATGTAATGTCGATAATTTCACAGCCGAAGATGTAAAGCAGACCTGCAAGGTTTCATCAAAACGATTCAATTTAATCATGGACCAAAATTTTCCAGGGCGAGTAGATATTAAAATTAAAACTGCAGGTCCAGCAAAAACGAATCAATAAATTTTATTACTTATTATTTTGCCTGACAAATTTTTAGAAAACTTTGGGGCTCCAGCGACGCCCCGCCGATCAAAAAACCATCCACATGCGGAATCCGAATAAGGATTTCTGCATTGTCTGGCTTTACACTGCCGCCATATAAAATCTGAAAATTTTTAAAACCCAAACTGTTCATGTGTGAAAATATCTTCGCGTGAATGTCTTTGACTTGTTCAGGTGTTGCAACTTTACCCGTGCCAATCGCCCAAACAGGTTCATAAGCAATCACAATTCGTTTATTTTTATCGGCCAATGACAAACCGTGATCCAATTGTGAAAAACATACTGATTCGGTTTGATTATTTTCACGCTCTGCCAAAGTTTCACCAATACAAAAAACAGGTAACATGTCTAAGGATTCACACAGTGTCATTTTTTTTGAAAGAGCTGCATTTGTTTCAGAAAAAAATTGGCGACGTTCACTGTGACCTAATAAGACCAATTCACAACCGAATTTTTTTGCCAATTCGGCTGAATTTTCACCGGTGAATGCGCCAGATTTTTCAAAATGAACTGTTTGTGGGCCAACTGAAATTTTTGAACCCTTAACAGTTTGCGAAACCAGAGCGACAGAATAATTTTGTGGAAAAATAAAAACTTCTTTATCTGAAAAAAAGTTTGAATCCACATTTGCTAAGAATTCTTCGCAGAAAGCTTTGGATTCAAGTGGTGTTTTTTGTAATTTCCAGTTGGCTGCAAATATTTTTTTCATTAGAACGATTTTACTCCAGGGTTTGCTTCAGATTGTTTGCGTGGTCTTAAAACTTCAAGGCCGGGTAATTTTTCGCCTTGCAAATATTCAAGACTGGCACCGCCACCCGTTGAAATATGAGTCATCTGATCTGCAAAACCTGACATTTCGGCCGCCGCTGCAGAATCGCCACCACCCACAATTTTTGTTCCGGTATTTTTTGCCATCGCTTCTGCAATTGCAAAGCTTCCGCGCGAGAATTCTTTGGTTTCAAAAACACCCATCGGACCATTCCAAAAAATTGTTTGCGCGTCTGATAAACAGTTGACGTAATTTTTAATTGTTTGTGGACCGATATCTAAACCCATTTCATTTTCTGGAATTGATACGCTTGGATTTAATTTTAAATTTGGAACATCATTAAATGACGTGCTTGTGATGTGATCTACAGGCAATAATAACGTTTTTCCACGCGCTTCGATTCGTTGAATCATTTCTTTGGCGTATTTAACCTTATCCGCTTCAACCATGGATTTGCCGACCGGAATATTTTGCGCTTTTAAAAATGTATAGGCCATCGCTCCACCAATAATAAAACCATCAACAACATTAATTAATTTTTCAATCACCGGAATTTTATCAGAAACTTTTGATCCGCCTAAAATCGCGATAAACGGTTTTTTAGGATTTTCAGTCAGACTGTCCAACATCTTGATTTCTTTTTCGATTAGAAAACCAATCCCTTTGTTTTGCATGACTTCAGGTAAAGCATGAATACTGGCATGTGCCCGATGACATGCACCGAACGCGTCGTTGATATAAATATCTGAGTACGATGCCCAGCCTTGTGCTAAATCATTTCTATTTTCAACTTCACCTGCATCAAAACGCAAATTTTCAAGACAGATAATTTGTTTTCTCATGTGGCCATACAAAATATGTTTTACGCCTTCAGAACTGGGTTCTTCCATCAAAACAACTTCGACGTCTAATAATTCACCTAATCTTTTTGCAATAGGTTCCATTGAATATTTTTTATCATCTGCAGATTTTGGGCGACCCAGATGTGAAGCAATAATTAATTTCGCACCTTTTTCAAGACAGTACTGCACCGTTGGCAGCGCCGCACGAATTCGTGTTTCGTCTGTGATTGCTCCGTTATCTAACGGAACATTTAAATCTAATCTAAGAAAAACAGTTTTACCTGTAATTTCAAAATCACGAATTGTTTTAATATTTTTAAGGCCATTCGACATATTATGCCTTACTCATGAATATAGCCATATCGACCATGCGGTTTGAAAAACCAACTTCGTTATCATACCAAGATAAAACTTTACCCATCTTGCCACCGATCACCATTGTTGTTTTGCTATCAACAATTGATGAGTGTTTATTTCCGTTGTAATCCACGCTAACTAATTCTTTGTCTTCGACAGCTAATACACCTTTTAATTCATTCGATGCCGCTTTTTTCAAAGCTTCATTGATTGATGCAATCGTCATTTCTTTTTCAGCGTTAAAAGTAAAATCCACAAGGCTAACGTTCGGAGTCGGCACACGCACTGATAATCCGTCAATTTTACCTTTTAATTCTGGCAATACCATACCTACGGCTTTCGCTGCGCCCGTTGTCGTTGGAATCATCGACACAGCAGCACTGCGTGCACGACGCAAATCTTTGTGAGCTGAATCCAAAATTTTCTGATCGTTCGTATAAGAGTGAATTGTCATCATTGTGCCTGATGTAATTTTAAAATTATCATTTAAAACTTTGGCCAGCGGCGCTAAACAATTTGTTGTGCACGAAGCATTTGATATAAATGTGTGTTTTGCAGAATCATATTGTGTGTGATTAATTCCGTAGACGACAGTTAAATCAACACCATCCGCAGGAGCTGAAATCATCACTTTCTTTGCACCCGCATCGATATGCTTCTGATAATCGGCTTTGCCCTTCAGTGCACCCGTGCATTCCATCACAAGTTCAACGCCCCATGATTTCCATGGAATCTGCGCGGGGTCTTTTGTTGCTGAAACTAATATTTTTTTGCCATTCACGATTAAGTTTTCACCGTCGTGCGATACTTCAGCATCAAAAATTCCGTGTGAAGAATCATATTTTAACAAATGTACCAAACCATCAAGATCATCCAAAGAATTAATACCTACGATATCTAATTTCTGAAAAGCCGCTCTAAAAAATACGCGACCAATTCTTCCGAAACCGTTAATTCCCACTTTCATATTTACATTCTCATTTGCCACAATGTGCTCCTTTTATTTTTCTTAGTAATTTATTTGTTAATCCCATATTAATTTTTTAAATAATTTTTTTGCATTTTGTTTTGTGACCCTAGCCAGTTCTGCTTCGGTCACGTTTTTTAATCCAGCTACAACTTTGGCTGTGTGAATCATATACGCTGATGTATTTGTTTTTCCGCGCATAGGAATTGGGGCCAAGAATGGCGCATCTGTTTCTACATGAATTCGGTCCAACGGAATAATATCTTTCACCACAGCACGAAGTGCATCAGCACTTTTAAATGTGACCACACCAGAAATTGAAATATTAAAACCCAGATCTAATGCTTGTTTTGCTAACCATTCCGTACCTGTGAAACAATGAATTAATCCAGTAACCCTGCCGTTCATATTTTTTAAAATACGAATCGTGTCTTCTTCGGCGTCGCGCGTATGAATTTCAACAGGTAAATTTAACCCGGCTGCGATTTCAAGTTGCTTTTCAAACGCATCAATTTGTTCTGCCCTCGGAGATTGGTCGTAATAATAATCCAAACCAATTTCACCGATGGCAACGACTTCAGGTGACGGTCCATTTTTTAATAGGAACCTGCCGATTTCGTCTGTGTATTTAACGCCTTCATGTGGGTGAACACCGATCGTACAAAAAACATCGGGTCCGTATTTTTTTGCTAAATCTAAAACGATTTGCAAATCGTCGGGTTCAGTTCCGATGGTAATAATTTTTTCGATTCCGTTTTCTTTGGCTAATTTCAATGCGTGTTCTGGTCCGCCTTCAAGGCGATCCAAATGACAATGCATATCGATCCATTTATTCTGAGGCAGTCCATTTGACATATTAAGATCTTGCATATTTCACCCATAGTGATTCAAAAATCAAAACCGTATCACCGTTACCTGCCAAGTCACGATCAGCTTGCAACAGCGCTGTTGAAAAATCAGAAATTTTTTCTGTTGAAATTTGAAATAATTTTTTAAGCCTAGTTGATTGATCCAAATTCATGATAAATTTTTGCGCTGATGTTTTTAAAACCAACACATCACGAATCATAGTTGTCCACACATTCAAAATTTGCCGTGCGCTGTCACGGTCTTTAACAGATTTTTTCCAATCCTCGGATGTTAAAAATTCTTGATCACTCCAAAAGTGTTCCAAAATTAACAAACTTTCTTCGCGCAATTTTTGCCCGTCTTCGGATGTTAATTGATCCAACTGACTGACTTGCCCACGAGCGCAGCTGTAGGCCCACGCCGGCAAACCGGGCTTGATAATCTGCAACTGATCTGTTGTCAGTGCCGAAAAGCGAATGACTTGCGAACGCGATTTGATCGTCGTCATAAAATTTGAGATTTCTGGGCCGATCAAAATAAAATAAACATTGGGATTTGGTTCTTCTAAAGTTTTTAACAACATGTTTGCCGCGGTCGGATTCATTAAATGCGCTTGATCAAAAATAATGACGCGGTTTTTGCCAAAATTTGAAAGCGATAAATAATCTAAGATATCACGCACCTGATCGGCCTTAATAGCTGCGCCATCTGGAGAAATAATTTTTAAATTTTCGGATTGATTTTTTTCAACACGCAAACACGAACCACAAACGCCGCAAGCTTCTGACATTTTGCTATCTTCACAAATTAATATTTGAGCTAACGCTGTGGCTACTTTTTTCTTACCGATACTTTGTGGGCCTGAAAAAATCAGTGCATGTGGTAATTTATTTTCTGCGATTGCAAATTTTAAATTTTCAATCTGAACACTGTGACCAATAATCGCCGACGTTAACTGAGCCATTGGCGTCCCTTGAGCTCTATGAATAAAATTTCAAACAATTCATCCGGAGTTTTCGAAGCATCCAACACCAACCAATTTTTTTCAGAATTTTTCGCTTGTGTTAAAAAACCATTTCGCACACGCTCATGAAATGCGGCGGCTTCGGATTCGATGCGATCTTCCGATTCACCGGTTTGCTGTGCGCGACCTTGTCTGCGCTTCTGCGATTCTTCGACAGATAAATCCAATAAAATTGTTAAATCTGGAATTAAATTTTGTGTTGAAAATGAATTTAACCATTCGACTTGTTCGATGGATATTCCACGACCACCGCCTTGGAATGCGACGGAACTGGCACTGAATCTGTCACACAAAACCCATTTTTTTTCTGCCAAAGCAGGACGAATCACCAAATCTACATGCTGTGCACGACTGGCTTGATACATTAATAATTCCGTGCGTGCTGTCGGTGGTGAAATTGATTTTTCCAGAATTAAATTTCGGAGCTGATCGCCAACGATTGTGCCACCAGGTTCACGAGTCATAATTAATTTTTTTTGGTTTTGAACAAGACACGTTTCAAGTCTCTTCATCAGAGACGACTTACCCGAACCATCAAGACCTTCAAAGACCAAAAAAAACATGCACTTAGATATGACTGATTCATGAACAAAAGTCATTATTAAACAGTGCGTAATTTCAAAGAACATCAATACGGGCTGGACGAAATTCATAGTTTTAGTTAGTTTGAATTTCTTTAATTTAATTACCCATTTAAAATCACTCGAAGGAGTTTTTATGATTACATTTTTAACAACAGTTCATATTTTAGCGTGTATTGGTCTTATTATTCTTGTCTTGATGCAAGATTCAAAAGGCGGCGGCATGTTTTCAGGCCAGTCTTCATCAAATTCTGTTCTGGGCGCAACAGGCGGTGCCACGTTGACAAATAATTTAACAAAAGTTGTTTCTGTTATCCTAGCAGTAACGTGTTTATCACTGGCTGTAATGATGGCGAAATCGCAAAAATCTGTCGTTGATACAGGCGTTATGGCTAGCGCAAATCAACCAGTCGCTCAACCTACAGCATCTGTCGCTGCAATGGCAGCCTCTGTAGATGCAACAAAAACTGCTCCTGCCGCAACTGCACCCGCTGAACCTAAAAAATAATTAACGAAAATATTAAATGTCTGTCAAAAATTGGTTTGTTCCTGGAATAATTATTTTAGGACTGCTTTTAATTGTCGCCTCGTTAGTTGCGCCCAATAAAAGTTTTGATTTTTTCGAAAAAAAACCTGTCGCCATCGTTATTGACGTTACGGGTTCTGCCATCACACAGGGTTTGGATCAAATTGATTCCGTACAATTAAAAAAAGATTCCAAAATTAAAAATTTAGATCTGATTAAAACAGAATCTGCAACTGAAACATTAATTGTTTTAACAAGTACGGGCGGCGAATTTCGTTTACTTGAAAATACGGAAGCTTTACTTGAAGAAACTGAAAACGGATCAGTTCTGGTTACTGTCAGGCAAGGCGATCTGATTGTCGACGAATTCGGTAAAAAGCCGTCGTTCTGGATCCGTAAAGATGGCCGTCAATTAACAGCCTTAGATTACGCCCTCAGTAACGAAAAAAATGCTGATTTACTGAGAAAACAAAATAAAAATTTAAACACTGATGAAACTGTTTTAACTCAAGTCAAAATCGAAGAAATTTTATCCTCAAAAAAATCAGATTTTTTCAGATGCTATGGCCAACTGATTCAAAAAACAGAACAGGCTCATGGTCAAATTATTATGTCTTTTGAAATTTCGCCGATTGGTAAGGTCGTAAAAATCGATATCACAAAAACGGATTTATTAGACGAAACTTTTAAATCTTGTGTTTCTGAAGTCATTGCCAGAACTCAGTTTCCGCGATTTAGTGGAAAAAATATGACGACAGTTTTTCCGTTGAAATTTGAATAATTTTTTTGTTACTGCAATATCGTCAGCAGAACATTTTTCATCCGATCAGACAGCTGGTCAGATTTTTTCAAATGAATTTGTTTTAATTCACGCATAATTTTTTTATATCCCGAATACGTGCGCAGGCCGGCAGGATTTTTTTCTTCGTAATATTTTAAAATTTGGCCACTGACATAAATCCCCGATGCCATTTGCAATTTATTATACGACTGTAACATTTCAATAATTTCTGTTAAAACTGTTTCCGATAACTCGAGTGTCGCCTTTGCAATTAACAATTCAGCTTTGCCGCGGAATGAGGTGTCTGAGGCGATTAAAAATGATTCAGAAATTGGAATAACCGTTTCATATAAATTTTTATCAACCAGCAATTCAATCACAGACGCATTAATACGCCCGTCGATATCACGAGGTATATTTAAAACAGCATCGGTCATCGATTGCGACCATTGTTTTTGTGGCAATAAATTTTTACCCAGAATAATTAATCGAGCGAAATTTTTGTTAAAATTATTAATTTTATTATTTGAATACATATTTTTTACAGAGTTCAACCACGAATTTATAACTGATTCGCTCACATGATAGGTTTTAATTTCAGACAAGTATTGAAAGATCAGATTTAATTTTTCAATACTGGTTTCAACACAAATTTTTGTAACCAAGAATACGATGTCAGTATCAGATCTAAAATATGTTAGCAGTTCGGGGTGTTGCTGATAGGCAGATTCAATATTTAAAAAATTTCTGATTTGATAACCTTTGTGTTCGCCCATGTTTTTAAATTTGAACGTTTCTAATGGCTCGGGCGTAACCAAATATTTAATATGATCTATATCAGCTGCCAAAATTGCCATAGCATTTATATTTTCTGTGACTACTGACGACGACAAGCGTTTTGAAAATGTGAATGCTTCACCGCCGAAAATTGTTCCTGCCTTAGTTTCTTTGAAAGTAATTTCTGAATCGGCAATTCCGGCTTTTAAATTGAATTGGTGATCAGAACCTAAAAAATGAAAAACATGATTTGAATAATCACGCATCAGATCTCTGGCAAAGGCCGCACCTAACATTTGTAAATTATATTTTTTATTCATAGCCTGATGTTCATGATCGAATACAACGACGACTTCATCACCTGCAACAGACGAGAACAGCCCTCCATAGCGCATGACAAGCTCCATACCCATATCAATAATTTTTTCTGTTAATACTTCGGCCAGTTCGTTATATTTACCCGTCAGCTTTGAAAATCCATTAATATCTACGCCGACAACGGTTCCACTGAAATGATAGGGTAATTGCAAATTATTATCTTGAATCATTTTGTATATCGTTGAACTTAACGATAATCGGCTGCGATCCAGCATTGTGCGCAGGTTGTCGTTATGAATCAAAACAGCTTCACTGGCCGAAATAGCCATTTTGATATATTTGGGACGCAACCAACCAAAGAGTGTATTCGATAATTCAAGCCAATAAGAACGTCGGCCCTGCCTACGCAATTGCTTTTGTAAATTTTCGACCAACAATATTGAAAAAATAAAAATGATGATCAGCATAATTTGTAAAACTGAAAATATATCTTTTGTTAAGGCCGTACGAAATGATTCTTGGTTTTTAAATAAATTAAAAAACGTTGATTCTGCATCACGCTTATTCACAATGACCCATTCAATTTGATTCGTCGTCAATTTCAGAGCTGTAAATTGTTTGCCCGAATTATTTGTAAAATACTGCAGTTGATCCGGCACAAACTGATTTTGAATTGCCGTTATAAATTCTTTATTTTTTGAACAATCCATATCGGGAACTTGAATTGAATAGGCAAAAATATTTTCAGCACGGACTTCCGCCGCGGCCTGCATGCAGGCTTCAAGAAATTGATTCTGTTGTATTAAATTTTGAATTTCAATTTTCGTTTTTTCAATTTTTTGCGCAGCTATCAAAGAGCTGTTTTTATTAAAATCTGAAATCGTACCTCTTACGCCCCACGCCGCCGATATCAAATAAAAAACGATGACGACTAATGATATTTTTAATAAATCGCCGATGTATTTCATTGGTTATTTTAAAGGGCCATCGGTGATCCAGCTGAGGCTGCTATGTTCTATTTTTTGAATTTCAGTTATTCCAGCTATTGAATTTAAAATATCGTTTGCAACAACCCAACCATCATTATATTTTTCCTGCCATTCCGCGCCGTATGAATTATGAATCTTAAGCATTTCAATACACTGGCCGTTTGGCTTACAAACTGTTTTGTAACCAGATATTACAGCCGCGTGATAACCAACACATTTTTTATCATCACCTTCAATTTTTTGCCCACAGAAGCTCGTTTGCAATGGTACTTTATTTTTTAAAACCTTTTTAATTTGATTCATGTAAGCAACTTTAACTGGATGATTTGGATCTGCTTGATATTTTTGTACATCGACAACAATGTCTACTTCAGGATATTCGCCATATGTTATATTGTCGCTAACACCCAATATGTCGTCACAACCACCAAAATAACTTTGAAATAGAAATTCCTGAAATGTTTTTTTTGCCAAGCCTTTGTCAACTGGCTGTACGCGATTGTTCACATTCACTGGCATTACTGCGCTAACCGCATTTAAACACTCCGTGCATTCTTCAATAGCAACAGCTTCAGTTTTTCGTTGATCATAAATATTTTTAAGATTTGTTATATTATCATCAGCTAATTTTTCCATAGCTTTAGCAGCTGCAACTCGATCCATATTTGAAAATCTATTCATTCCAACAAATTTGTCGAATGGAAAGTTTGATTCAGCACAGAACTTCTTAGTTTTCGTTGCATTTTTTAAAAGATTTGATGAATCACCACCAGCTATACTGTCGGTTGATTTCGGAAAATAAACTGCCTTTGCACTCGCTGTACTTAATGGTTTTGCTAGGCCCGTCAAAACAACAGGTGAAATTATCTCTTTGTCTGGTAATCCAGAGCAATCAGTAATTGATTGATGAAGATCACAATAGTACTTTTGCAATAATGTTGCAGAACTAAATGCATAACACAAACCCACAGAATCCTGTGACCGAACCTTTGGCATATTTTGTATAACAAGTTCTGCACCTTGTGTTTTATATTCTGACGAAACAATTGTGTATGGCGCAATTAATTTTTGAGCGTTAGCATTTGTTAGAGTTAACATTGTAATTGTAAAAATAATCAATTTATTCATTGGTCCTCGACTTTGCTTAGTTCTTTACCGTTATCTTTGAAAATTATTTTAGCCTTTTGATTTGTACCTATTTTTGTTCGCTTTGAATCGTTTAATTCAATAACAATTCCACGCGTAGCTAAAGAATTTTTAAAATCCGGATTATTATACATTTTTTTTATATCTTCATAGGATTGACCGCTTAATTTTGAAACTGTACCCAATGTTTGTAAAATTTTAGTATCAGGATTTGTCGTTCTGGCTGCGGTATCAATTTGCGGATTAGTTTTTATTGATACAGATGCAATTGATCGATCAGATATTTTGTTATCAACAGCTATCACTACAGACTGTTGTGACGGCAGAGCGGTATCAGATTTAACGTCCGTATTTAAATTTTGGCCAGCTACTTCGATTTTTTTCTGCGGAGGTTTCTGCACTTCGACATCGGGTAATTTATTATCGGCAGCTGTTGCATTTGTTGTATTTGATATCTGAAGGGACGGAAAATTTTGTTCAGATGTCGCGACCACACTTTGTGGTAATTGAAATTTATCAGCAATAATTTCTGATTGCAAATACGGTACCGTATTTGCACGAACAGAAGCTTGTGTTTGCGCAATAGCAGTCGTGCTTCCGACAATCGACGTAGCTACGACTAATGCTTTTGAAATTGACGTATTATTTTGGCTGAACGAATTATATAAACTGACGACAGCAGTTTCTATTGGTGTTCCAGCTGTAATTTCAGTTTTTGATCCTAAACTTGGGCTTTGATTTGATTCGGCCCTAGCTAACGCTGCTGTAGGAACTGGTGCAGACAATGTATTTATGTCTGCATTTGTTTGTCGTATTCCCTCTAGGTCATTTGATGTCAAGTTATTTGAACCTTGCAGTTGATTGCCTTGGCGATTAATTTGGCTTCCCAATTCTGTTGCTAAACGAAACTGTTTATCTTCAATGACTAAATTGGTTTTACTCAATTCTACGACAGCTTGTACTTTACAATTTTTAATATCCTGAGCAACCTCAATTTTTTTAGTCTCATCACATAACGACTCTAAACTTTTGATTACAGCGTGATCTGCACAACCAGGCTCTGTAGGTGTTTCAATTTGTTGACTGCTTGTATGATAAAATTCGTGAACTAAAACTTTTTTTAGCTCTTCTGCAACAATGTTCTGGTTTCCATCGCGTTTCATTTTTTTTAAATCAATTATAATTGCTGGATTTTCGTTGTCGTCCTTGAAACAAGCCGATTTACCGGCAAGATCTAAGTTTGGAGCGCACATAACTTTCATTGGATTAATTTTATTTTCTTTTTTAGACGACATTTGATCTACTAATTTATTTTTTAATTCAACATTTGAATCATCTATACTACGCACATCTAAAAACCTAGTCATTCTGGCGACAAACATATTTGCATTCTCTAATAGTATTGGATTTAGTTCTATTTTTTTCTGAGCAGAATCGGATTGTAAACACTTAAACATCTCTTTTGCATTATTTTTAAATAATGCATCAATACTAGTTGTTAAAAGCTCAACGTCGTCTTCATTAGTTTTACACGATTTATCTATAAATTTGTCAGCAACTATTGACGAAAACTTTTTACTGTCATTTGCACCTAAAACTTTTGATATCTCTGCCAGATCAGAAAAACTCCAATTAGGTCCGCGCGAACAGGTCTGTGACGTAGCATCTGACTTTGCGACAGTGGCTTGGGGCAATAATGAATTAAAATATTTTGTACGCTGAACAGAATAATAACCGACTTTACTTTTTTGACCTTTTTCAATTTTTTGAACAATAAAATTTCGCTTTGTTTTGCTTGGTATCATCGTCGTCACAACGGCTTTGGTTTGGGTAATCATCAGAG
>JAYTMM010000309.1:0-16253 GCA_043728555.1 Pseudobdellovibrionaceae bacterium | reverse complement strand
ATTAAATTTTCGGTATTATTTTTAGACGAATTCACTGAAATTAAATTACTATGACTTTTCGCGGTAATAAAGACAAAAGTCTGTGTGAAGTTGGTTAATGAAACATAAAATTTATTTTTAATCGAATATAAGTGGTGTAGAAGCTTTTTTACGACGAAAATCTCGGTCTAGTTTTATAAAAAAAATTAGATTAAGGTATTGCGTTCTTTCGAAAGTCTGTCAGACTAAAAGTCAGGTTGTTGGTGTTTACGAGTGTGCAAAATCTTGATAAGGAAATTGAGATCAGCTTAAGAGTAGATACAAAAAATTAACTTCAATCTAAAAATTTAAAGCTAAAAGGTACTAAAAACAATTAAGCAGGAGGAGCAAGGATGCTCAGAGATGTATTAATACAAAAGGGTCTGTCGAATCGTGAGTCGGAAGTTGCAGAGCTAGTCTCTAAAGGACTTTCGAATAAAGAAGTTGCAAATCAATTATTTGTAACTGAAAAAACAGTTAAGTTTCACTTAACTAACATTTACAAAAAAATGAATGTTAAATCTCGTGCTCAGTTAATTGTTTGGTGTTTACCACACTTGGGTTTTGTTGAATCTGAAGCTCGTATGGAAGCCGTTCAGCCAGTTGGCGCGACAGCATTTAATACACAAGCTCCAGTTGCAACAATTCCAGCTGGCAACACGACAATCACTTTACCAGGTGGCGGTATGAACCGTAACAACGGTAATTCTGATATCGGCGCTTAATTAGGTTCTGAAAAATTGATTTTTTTGTTGGGTCATATATGAATGAGAAAAAAGCAGTCAGCTCTTCTCAGGTTATTATGACCCAACTTGTTTTGCCGTCGCATACAAATTCTTTAGACACAGTTTTTGGCGGAACTGTTATGTCATGGATAGATATCTGTGCTGCCATCGCAGCTCAACGACATTCAAATCGCGAAGTCGTTACCGCAAGTATAGATCAATTAAATTTTATTGCTCCGATCAAACGTGGCTGGGTTGTGAATCTAAAAGCCTCGGTCAATTTTACGTCGCGCACGTCGATGGAAGTCGGTGTACGCGTTGATGCTGAAAATCCAAAAACATCAGAAATGTTTCATACTGCTTCGGCGTATTTAACATTTGTGGCTTTGGGTTCGGATGGAAAACCAACGACAGTTCCTGCGTTGGAGTTAGCGGGTGATGTTGAAAAACGCAGATTTACAGCCGCTGAAAAAAGACGGCGCGAACGATTAGCAGCTCGATCTTAAAAATTATTTCAAAATTTCAAAATTACTTACACAAAGTCTGAATTAAATCTTTGATTTTCTGATACGTCTTTACATCTGATGTGGAATTCATTTCGTTCAGCAAATCGGCTTCGGAGCACGATTCTTTGTCCATACGGCTTGAAGCTAAAAATTCAAGGGGTTCCAGCATTTCAATATCCAGAGCCATTTGATTGCCTTCGAGGGAAATTTCTGTTTTTTCAGATTTTGAAAAAACATCGTATTTTTTCTTTAAAGATTTAGAATTTGAATCAAAATTTTTTACAAACATTGATTTATCTTTTGAAAGATCCAAGGTTTTTGAATATGTTTTTTGAAATTCATTATACTGTTTTTTTAAATCGGGTGTGCTTGAAAATGAAATTTGTGAAATGAATGGTGTAAAAAATAAGGTGAAAAAAATTATTCTGTGCATGCTGAAGATCCTTCTTTGTTGAATTGGGACCTTAAGTCGCCAGATAACTTTTGACCAATGATATTTTGTTTTTTATGCATACGCGTCGTATAGACCGTCAGATTATTATTATTTTCTGTCATCATCGGTTTATCCATCGCAGCAATAAATTTTTCAGGAGTCAGTCTCGAAAGTCTGCGAACTGCGGCGCGAGCTGCGGCACGTCCGCCGGGGCCATATGAATTTAATAATGCACGCTCTTGTGCTTTAGGAAGCATACTATTGTTGGCATTTTTAGCTGAGAAGTCTTTCATAAGTGGTTCGATATCTTTTTTCCATGATGAAGCAAGGCCAGATAAAGTGTATAAAATATTTCGCTCCATGCCTTCACCGTACTGAGTGAAGTCACATTTATTTTTAAATTGAGGTTGTGATTTTAGATCTTTATTTAAAATTATTTTTGCAGCATCACAAGATTTTTCAGTCGACTTAGCGATTGAATTTAAAGTTGAAAGTCCTCTGTGCTTTTGGTGTAAATCTTTAATAAAAATTCCTGTTAATTGTCCTAACCCTGTGCCGCCACCATTGGTGTAGGCGGGTTTAAATCCGGATTCCAACGTGTACATTTCAAAGAGTCCATCTGGTGTGATTGGCAAACCTGTCGTGAATTTGACACATTTGTACATTTCGCTGAGTGCTGCATTTTGGTAGGTGACTAAACTTTTTGTGAAACAAAATTGATGTTTTGCAATTTTTTGGTCGGGACAAGAAATTTCACGACTGCCAGTCTGTATACTGGCCGCAGCTTCGATACATTCAGATTTAAAATAAGTTTTTTCAGTTGCAGAAATTTTTTGTGGACTTTTATTTTTTGATTTTTCGCAATCAGCGCAATTTGAATCGGCTTCAGTTTTTTTATCAAGGTTATATTTCGCAGAAATAAGTTTTGCGATAGGGCTCTCTGACCGCGCTTTTTGTAATTGGTCTACAAGGTGATTGTTGCCGGATTTGCCACTCAGGCATTTTTCTTGAGCGTTTGAATTAAAAGCAAACAAAAGGCTTAAAAAAAATATTTTTTTCATTCTTTTATTTTAACCTACAAGACGCTTATTTGACTAAATAATCCTTCCATTTTGTAATCAAGGTCGGGGTCATTAAGGCAAAACAAATGATGCCCTCAGTGGCAGGTTCTTTTTTGGTGATTTTGGCTTCACGACTTAGGTCATAAATTTTATATTCTTCAGTGCGCGGAAAATACATTTCAACTTCGGTTTGCATTTCGTTAATGGCATCGCCCATTGTTTTTTTCAATTGTTCAAAACCATGACCTGTTAAGGCACTAACGAAAACACGCGGAAATTGTTTCACTTTGAATTGGCGATCGGGCGGAGCCACGTCGAATTTATTAAAAATTGTAATTATTTTTTTATCTTCCCATTTAAATTCTTTGATCATGCCTTCGATGACTTCGACTTGTCTTTCCATATTCGGCGAAGACAAATCTACAATGTGTAATAAAATATCGGCTTCGGCAGATTCTTCTAGTGTCGATTTAAAAGCTTCGATCAATTGCGTAGGTAATTTTCGGATAAATCCAACGGTGTCGGTAACAACCGCCGGTGGGCCGTCATCCAAAAAAACTTTTCGGGTTGTCGGATCAAGCGTCGCAAAAACCATATCTTTGGCGACAACTTGTGAACCTGTCAGGCGATTTAATAATGAGCTTTTGCCAGAATTTGTATAACCAATTAATGCAAAACTTGGAATTTCATTTCGTTTGCGGGATTGTCGGTGTTGTGCGCGTTGGGCTGAAACTTCGTCTAATTTTTTTTTGATAATTTGAATTTTATCTTTCGCGCGACGGCGATCATTTTCTAAAGCAGATTCGCCGGGGCCGCGTGTGCCGATACCGCCACCCAATCGTGATAATGAATCATTCCATGCGCCGATCATGCGTGGCATTTGATCCAGTAATTGTGCCAGTTCGACTTGAAGTTTGCCTTCGTAGGTTCGGGCACGTTGAGCAAAAATATCTAAAATTAATTGCGAACGATCAATTACGCGCGCCTTGATTTCTTCTTGTAAATTTCGGGATTGGATTCCTGACAACTGATGATCGATCACAACAATTTCAGCACCAGATTCAGCGACCATTTCTTTGATCTCTTGAACTTTTCCAGAACCTATTAAAGTACTGGGATTCCACGATGGTAAAACTTGAACTGTTGATGCGATCACTTCGCCGCCAGCTGCAACGACAAGTTCTTCCAATTCGCAAAGATTTTCTTTAATTTCAGAAAGGGCGTCGGATTTTAATCCGACACCGACAACGATGGTTTTGTCTTTTTCGTTGATGACCTTATTCAATGTTGGCCTAATGTTTCAGGCTCAGCTGTTGAGCTGAACGTTTGTCTAAAATAATTTGTGCTTCAAGCGCAGTGAGTACAACGGAACTGAAAATTGTGTCTTCGGTGGTTGTACGCTGAAGAACATTCGCCGCACGGCGAACACCCAATAAAAAAGGCCCAATGACTTCGACTTTGCCAAGTTGTTGCAAAAGTTTATACGAAATATTTGCGCTTTCTAAATTCGGAAAAACCAGAATATTGGCTTCACCTTTCAGTTCTGAAAATGGAAAAATTCGATTTTGAATTTCTGAATTCACAGCGGTGTCGGCTTGCATATCGCCTTCGACCATCAAATCAGGGCGAAGTTTTCGAACAATCTCGGCGGCTTTTTTCATTTTTGCAGGAGTTCCACCAGCACCAGAAAAATTTGAAAAACTCAACATTGCAATTCTTGGTTTTTGCCCTAATTGTTCTGCAACGAAGGCCGTCTGAATTGCAATCTGTGCAAGTTGTTCAGCTGTGGGATCGTAATTAACTGTCGTATCAGCAAGAAATAATAATTTGTTATCCGTGATTAAAATATTTAATCCTGCGGGGACATGATCTTTGGCAAGCCCAATGGTTTGTAAAATTGGCCTGACGGCTTCGGAATAATTTGTCGTTGCGCCGTTGACCATGCCATCGGCATCGCCCACATCAATCATCATTGCTGCGAAATAATTGGGATCCATCATTAAACGTTCGGCTTCTTTGATGTTGATGCCTTTACGTTGACGGCGTTTAAATAAATGTTCTGCGTATTCTGCAAATTTTGGATGTGCTGTTGGGGTTTGAATTTCAATGCCTGTCATGTCGATACTGTGTTTTTTTGCTTTTTCTAAAATAGATTCGGTATGGCCTAATATAATAGGATGACAAATATTTTCATCAATCAAAGAACGAATAGATTTTAAAATTTTAGAACTGGTTCCTTCAGGGAAAACAATTTTTGGAAGTCGGCCTTGGCGTTTTGCATTTTCATGAACGCGGTGGATCGCTGATCTGACAAAAACTTTTTGTGGACCTTGAATGGCTTCCAATTGGTCGTGGTATTTTTCCCAGTCAGTAATCGGACGTTGTGCCACACCTGAATCCATCGCAGCTTTTGCAACAGCAGGGGCGACGCGCAATAAAACACGTGTATCAAAAGGTTTGGGTATTAAATATTCACGACCAAATTTAAATTTTTGACCACCATAACTGGCAGAGACTGTATCGGGAACTTCTTCGCGCGCAAGTTCTGCCAACGAATAACAGGCAGCCAATTTCATGTCTTCGTTAATTTGTGTTGAGCGGGTGTCAAGCGCTCCTCTGAAAATCGAAGGAAAACCTAAAACATTATTTACTTGGTTTGGATAATCAGAACGGCCTGTGGCAACAATCGCATCAGGTCGCGCAGCACGCGCAGCCATCGGTGTGATTTCTGGATCAGGATTTGCCATTGCAAAAATGATCGGGTCTTTGGCCATTTTTAAAATCATTTCGCCGGTGACGGCACCTGCAGCTGATAAACCTAAAAACACATCGGCTCCGTCAAGGGCTTCAGACAAAGTTCGTTTTTTTGTATCGTTCGCAAATTGTTCTTTGTATTTGTTCATTCCTGTGGGGCGATTTTTATAAATAACTCCTGTGGTATCGCACATGATAATATTTTCTTTTTTTAATCCCAGGCTGACGAGGATTTTTGTGCATGCAATCGCGCTGGCTCCGGCGCCGTTAACAACAAGTTTTAAATTTTCAAGTTTTTTACCGACAATAAGGGCTGCATTAATTAAAGCGGCTCCGCTGACGATGGCTGTTCCGTGTTGGTCGTCGTGAAATACAGGAATGTTCATTTCGCGTTTTAATGTTTCTTCGATTTCAAAACATTCAGGCGCTTTGATGTCTTCTAAATTAATTCCGCCGAATGTGGGTTCTAATGTTCGAACAGCATTAATAAATTCTTGGGAAGAGCTGGATTTAATTTCGATATCAAAAACATCAATGCCTGCGAAAGTTTTAAATAAAATTCCTTTGCCTTCCATCACGGGTTTTGAAGCGAGGGGGCCTATGTTACCTAGACCAAGAACAGCGGTTCCATCAGAAATGACAGCGACTAAATTGCCTTTGGCTGTGTAATCAAAAACTGAATCAGGATTTTTTGCGATGGCCAAACACGGCGCCGCCACACCTGGAGAATAGGCCAGTGATAATGCTTTTTCAGTATTACAAGGTTTTGTTGAAATGACTTCGATTTTTCCGGGGCGACCTTGACTGTGAAAGTCTAAAGCTTGTTTGTCAAAAAGTGCGCGATCAGATTTTATTTTTTCTAAAGAAATATGATTTGGTGAATCAGAATTTTTATTCAAGATGTTCTCCCTTAACTAGAGTGCTTATTCTAAAGTAGGTTTATTCTAAGTAGATCAACGGCTAGGGGTCAATATTCCAGACGAAGAACCTTATTTGCTGTCAGCGTCAATTGCCACATGCCAAAATAGAGCCTAATATTTTAGATATTCATTTTCGGACTCTATTAAAAAATAAAAAAGGAAATCATCATGAATCAGCAATCGTCGAATCAAAAGTCACAACGTGACGTCGTTATTGTCGAAGGACTACGCACTCCTTTTGCAAAAGCAGGAACAAAATTAAAAACTGTTCATGCTGCCAAATTAGGTCAAGTTGCGTTGAAAGAATTGATTGCAAGAACAAATTTAAATACCGATTTGATTGACGAAGTTATTATCGGAAATACCGGATCACCTTCTGATGCCGTAAATATTTCGCGCGTTGTTGCTTTAAATTCTGGAGTTCCGCAAAAAACTTCGGCGTACACTGTTCACCGAAATTGCGCGTCAGCTTTAGAAAGTATTTCAAACGGTTTTGAAAAAATAAAATCAGGAACGATGGATATTGTTGTTGCGGGTGGAACTGAAAATATGTCTCAGATGCCGTTGATTATGCCGACATCGATCACCAGTATTATTGAGCGATTGGCTGCAGCAAAAACGACGAGCCAAAAATTATCTGCATTATGGAGTTGGTTCAAAGCTGACCTTTCGCAGATCAAAGAAATGGTCACAACCGCACCGATGGCAAAAACAAAATATAAACCCATCATTTCAATAGTTGAAGGTCTGACAGATCCTTTTGTCGGGATCAACATGATGGGGACGGCAGAAATTTTAGCGAAAGAGTGGGGATTAACTCGTGAAGCGCAAGACAGATTCGCATTAAATTCACATTTAAAAGCAGTGGCTGCAAAATTAAAATTAGCCGAAGAAATTGTTTCAATTTATTTAGAACCTGATTTCAAAGAAGTGATTTCAGAAGATATCGGTCCCCGTGCCGAGCAAACTATGGAAGCTTTGGGTAAATTAAAACCGATGGTCGACAAATTAACCGGTACAATCACAGCCGGAAATTCATGCCCATTAACAGATGGTGCTGCGATGTTATTATTAATGTCGCGTGAAAAAGCAGATAGTTTAGGATACAAACCACTTGCCAGAATTCGTGGCTATGGTTTCGCAGGTCTTGAGCCTGAACGGATGGGATTAGGTCCCGTGTATTCAACGCCCGTCGCATTACAGCGTGCTGGTCTTACGATGAAAGATATGAATCGAATCGAATTGAATGAAGCTTTTGCGGCGCAAGTGATGAGCTGTCAACGTGCGTTTGATTCAGATAAATTCGCGCAAGAAAAATTTGGTCTTTCAAATAAAATCGGCGAAGTGCGTGATGAAATTTTAAATGTGAACGGCGGAGCCATCGCATTAGGTCACCCCGTCGGTGCGACAGGCACACGTTTGGTTGTGACATTAATGAAAGAATTAAAACGATCAAATACGCAATTTGGTTTGGCAACACTGTGCATCGGTGGCGGCCAAGGTGGATCTATGGTTATCGAGAATGAAGGATAATGTTATGAACGCAATACAACTTTCTGAAAAAAATGGAATCTGCACTTTAACTTTTGATTTGCCGAATGAAAAGGTGAATAAATTATCAACGCCAGTCATGCTTGAGCTCAAAACTTATCTGGAAAAAATCAAAACTTCGAATTATAAATTTGTCATTTTTAAATCTGCAAAACCTAAAATTTTTATTGCGGGTGCCGACATCGAAGAAATTAAAGAATTAAAAACAGCGGATCAAGTTCGTCATGCGGTGACGAACGGACAGACTATTTTTAACATGATCGAAGATTTGCCAATGCCGACAATGGCGCTTGTAAATGGTGCTTGTGCGGGCGGTGGTTGTGAATTAATTTTGGCCTGTGATTATCGAATCGCCAGTGATGATTCATCAACACGTATTGGATTGCCAGAAACACAATTAGGAATTTTACCAGGGTTTGGCGGAAGTGTTCGATTGCCGCGAGTGGTGGGAATTCAAGCCAGCCTTGATGTGATTTTAGCGGGTAAGCTGTTAAATGCAAAAAAAGCGCAAAAAATTGGTTTGGTCGATTATGTTGTTCATCCGAATTTATTAGAAACTTTTGCAGAAAAAGAAATTGAAAAGATTTTAAAAAAAGGTTCGTCAAAGCGCCGCAAAAAATTTCAACCCCGTGGATTAGTCGCAAAAATTTTAGAAGGTTTTGGTCGAGGCATTGTATTTTCAACAGCCAAAAAAGCAACATTAAAAGCAACAAAAGGTCACTATCCAGCGCCACTAGAAGCGCTTGAAGTTGTTAAAAAAACATATGGCATGTCTGATCGTGCACGTGCTCTGGAAATTGAATGCGAACATTTTATTAAATGTGCAACGACAGATGTTTCAAAAAATTTAATTCATGTTTTTTATTTAACCGAGATGGTCAAAAAATCAAGTGGTGTTAAAGACGTAAATATTAAAGGTAAAAAAATTAAAAATTTAGGTGTTTTAGGTGCTGGTACAATGGGTGGCGGTATTGCGTATGTTGCTGCAGACAAAGGAATTTCAGTTCGAGTCAAAGATATTTCTCATGATGCGAATACAAAAGCCTTAAAGCATGCTTTTGATTTGTGGAAAAAACTTTTGAAAAAAAGAGTCATCGATGCTTATCAGTTTTCACAAAAAACATCATTGGTTTCAACGACGTTGGATTTTTCTGGATTTAAAAATTTAGACATCACAGTTGAAGCTATTGTTGAAGATATGGGTATCAAACAAAAAGTCATCGCTCAGACGGCGGCACAAATGCGTCCGGATGCCATCATCGTCACGAACACTTCAAGTTTATCAGTGACTGAAATGTCAAAAGGTCATCCGAATCCAGAATTTTTTGCGGGCATGCATTTTTTCAGTCCGGTTCATAAAATGCCATTGGTTGAAGTCATTCGCGGTGAAAAATCATCGGACGAAACAATTGCAACAGTTTTTGAATTATCAAAAAAAATGGGTAAAATGCCCGTCGTTGTTAAAGATGGCCCCGGATTTTTAGTGAACAGACTTTTATTACCATACATGGCTGAAGCCGCATTTTTTATGGCTGAAGGCATGGATATTAAAATTGTTGACGATGCTTTTGTTAAAACTTTTGGAATGCCGATGGGGCCATTTGAATTGATGGATTCTGTAGGGCTTGATGTGTGTGTGAAAGTTTTAAATATTTTTAAAAAAGCATACCCTGATCGCGTTGAAGTACCTGCGTTGATGCAAAAATTATCTGAAAATAAAACGCGATTAGGTCAAAAAACAAATTTGGGATTTTATAAATACGATTCTGCAGGACGAAAAACCGAAGTCGATACATCGATATATTCTGAATTATCAATGACGGCTCCAACAAATCCATATGATGTCTCAGAATGTTTAGAACGCGGTGTGTTTGCCATGATTAATGAATGCGCGTTAGCATTGGATCAAGATCAAATTGTTGAAACACCACACGAAGTGGATCTGGCGATGATTATGGGCACAGGGTTTCCGCCGTTTCGCGGGGGACTGTTAAAATACGCAGACAGTGTTGGTGCAAAAACGATTTGTGAAAAATTAAATATGTATGCCGAAAAAAGAAATGCAAAAGCGCGTTTAAGTCCGAATGTGAAATTGCTTGAAAGAGCCAGCTCAGGAAAGTTGTTTTACTAAGTAATTATTTTTTTACACAGTTCACAGTTCCGAAAACACGTCCGGCTTTTGATTCGAAAGCAATTTCGCTTCCGAGGCCAGTTTTATATATTCCAAAGTGTGGTAATGAAATATCATCATAATCGTTCGCTCTGCCAGATTTAGAGCCATCAATGATATAAGCTTGTGCGTTCGTATCTGTCAGGGCAGCATTTTTTTTCATAAAATTTAATGTGAAGTAATCGCGATTTACCTTTGTGCCGTCGGCTTCGGTATATGTTAATGAGATTTTTTTTGGCGATAAAACTAAGTTTTCAATTTTGTATTTGCCGTACTCTGCAGAGCCAGAGCATGTGTAGCTGACTGGTTTCGAAAAGATCGAGGCCATTGTGAAGCTCGAAGCTAAAACTGTTCCAATCATTAAAGTTACTTTTTTCATAAGATCTCCTTGAGCTTGAGAAGCAGCAATTTTGAGGTCTGTTTATAAGCACTGAAATGGGTCGTTGTGATTTAATAGTGTCTAGGTATTTTACAAGAGACATTTTAGAGTCGTCTTTCAATACAGTTGAACATTAAAAAATGATTTGCAAGTTTTTTTAAAAGTTGGAAAACATTTCTAACAAAAATTTAGAACGCAATTCTAAAATACAGCAACGCTTGAGTCGCCGAAGGTTTTATATACGAAGATTTGAAACCTTGCAGAGTTGTGATATCTCCAGCGATACTTAGGCCTGATCTGAATTTTTCACCTGAGTAACCGACACCTAATTTAATATCGAAACTGAGTGTCGCATAAGAACTGTTTGATGTTCCTGTTGTGCTTTCGTAATTGTACAAACCATACGTTCCCAGTAAATCAAATAAACCGCCAACAAAAAAATGTGAATCGTTCACCCAGTATTTTCCGGCGCCGACGCCGAGATTCAAAGAATTAGTTTTCATTTTCAGTAAATTATCCATCTCGGAATTTATTCCCTGTAATGTTGACGGAATAATCGAAGCATCATTGTCTAATGAATGATAGCGGTATCCGCCGACTAAAAAATAACTGCCCGCAGATTTTTTAATTTGCTCAGATTGTGTCGTCAGCGCAGAAATTAAAAATCCTTGGTTGTCCATGGCCCAGCGGCCCATCAAGCCATAGTGATTCCATTTTAAATTCGGAAATATAAAATAGGGATTTGAACCACTGGTGGGCGATAAATTTTGAATATAAAATCCGGTGTAATTTTGTACGAAAAGATCAATACCCCACTGATAATTATTGTAACCTAATTGCAGGTCAAAAAAATCACTTCGGCCCTTTGCAGTGTCTAATGTACTGACGCTGGCTCGTGTTGAATACGAGGCGCCAAAACCATAGGCGCTTAATCCGTACTTGGTCAGGCCTGGAATATTCGGAACGTATTCTAAAGTCTGAGTTTTGTTACCAAGGCTTTCAATATTGAATGAAAACGTATCTGAACCAACACCCAATATCGGTGAAATTTCAGTTGCCGCACGGCCTGAACATACGCAGAATAAAAGCATGAAGAAAATCTTAAAATTTTTATTAAATAATAAATTTGCCATCGTCTTTGATATTTTAGTCATAACTATATCATTAGATCAATGGACCAAGATATGGGCTGTTCAAAATTTAAAATCAATGGCTCCGTTAGTATATTTAGACGGTTATTTTCAACTGCTTTACGCTGAAAACCCAGGAGCATTTTTAGGTATGGGCGGGGGCTGGTCAAGTACAGTTCGGTATTTTGTATTTGGTATTTTTGTCGTTGTCGGATTGATTGCGATGCTGTGGTCAATTTTAAAAAATAAAATTTCAACGGCTGAAATTTATGCGTATTCATTTATTTTAGGTGGTGGAATCGGTAACGTCATCGACCGCTTGACGCATGAAAATGGCCATGTCGTTGATTTTTTATTTATTGATCTGAAGTTTTCAAATTATGCCCGCACAGGTGTGTTTAACGTGGCTGATATGGCCATTGTATTAGGTGTATTAATTATTTTGATACCCACATTACGAGCTCAAAAAAATACAGTTGTTAACGCGTCAAAAGAATAGACAGTTGATATACTTTTGCGACAAAAAGGGCTGGATAGTTTTAAACGAATCAGTCTGATACAAAAAAACATAAAAAATCTTAAAGTAAGACAGAATTTCTGGCACAGCGCTTGTAATACAAGTCTGTATCGGAGGCTTTATGAAAAAGTTAGTTTTATTATCAGTCACAGCAGTTTTAATGGTGGCATGTAATCCTAAAAAGGATGCACCAAAGGTAACAACTGTTGCTAATCGAAATAATACAACCGTTCAAACATTCACAAGCACCTGCCAACAGAATCAATTTCAAATCGGAACAATTTTTGATTCAGGTTCGCAACAAGTTTCATTATATAACAGTGGATCATACGAAGATCGCGTTAAAGGATTATTATCTGCCACAGTAAATCCCCAAGAAGTCGGTCAGATCAGTGGCGGTCAATGGGATCAAACCGGAGTTCGATTTCAAGGTGCAATTAAATTAGATACATCAGGCAACGTTGTTGCTGCATCGTCAAAAATGTTGATTAAAGTTTATGACAGTTATTTATTGCAATCGCAAACAGCAATGCCAATACCAATATCAATTGATTCTGCATCTGAAGGTAATTTTAATACTCAAACCGGAGTGGGATACGTTGTTTTCAAGGATCAGTACGGAGAGATTCGTTTCGACGGTCGAATTGATGCGCAAAACTTCACCGGAACTGTCAGCTACAAAAACAGTGTGTCATTCGATAACGGTCAACCTGCACAAGGTCAATTAGGTCAGTTCTCTATTGCTCGCTGCGCGATAATTCAATAATGTAAAGGCCACATGAATGGTGGCCACAGTTCTCATTATCAATTCGATCCAAATGCACTGTCAGTTTTAGCTGGCGGAGTTTCTGTTTTAGATCAACCCAAATTGCACATTCATAGTCCCCAAGAAGCCGATGCTTTTTTAAAAAGTTATGGTTTTGATTTATCAATTAATAACGATCAAAAACGTTTGTGGTATTTCCACAGACGCGCCGTTGTTTTATTAACAGAAAAATTAAAATTTAGTGTCACAGATATTCCAGAAAAAATTCGAGACCCAGAAAAGCTTATCGACCTTAGAAATTTATTGATCTGGGCTTCGCAGACGGCCGATACGGCTTTGCAAAAATGGTCGTGCGCGCTGTTACGGTGTTTACATGTTTTTATTCATTCCGAGACTGATTTATTCAGTTTTTATGCCGAAGAAATTCAAAAACAAATTTTAATTCCGTTTGAAAATTCAGTGGTCCAAGAAAACGAATTGTATTTGCGTTCTTTTAAAAAAGAAGGTCATGGTCAGATTAAACTTTTAAAGTTTCAATCAAAACCATTTAAAACCTCATCAAGCACCGTGATAAAATTGTTGGCAAAACCCGATGCGGTCGCGATGAAAGTTTTTGATAAAGTCGGTGTCAGGTTTGTTACGGATACGGTTTTTGATTCGTTTCAAGTGATGCGTTTTATGGTCGAAGAAAATTTGATCAGCTTTCCGCACATCATGCCCGATCAATCATCGAACAATATGTATCCGGTCAAAGAATTTTTAGAAATTTGCGCCAAATTAGAAAAAAAACATGGCCCACTTCATAAATTAGATTCAGAAAAAATTGACAGGCTTTTAAAAAAACAACTTGAAATTTCATCATCAGGTTTTTTAAATTTTTTCAGAAAAGAAAATTCTTTTTCGGCCATAGACTTTAAATATATTAAATTTATCACCCGTAAATTAATTCGTGTTCAGATCCCAGGTGCTGATGAATTCAGTTTTTTCTATCCCTTCGAAGTACAAATTTTGAATAAAGAATCTTTCGAAAAAATGCAGTCGGGTGATTCAAAACACGATGCCTATAAAAATCGCCAAATCGAAGCCGCTCGTGAGCGAATTTTTCCGACTGTAAATTTGAAAGCCAAAGTTTAACTATGGTTCTAATTTGTATTTTACGATCAATTTTAATGACTGTATTTTTTTTAATTCACACTGTTTTTTTTAGTTCGGCGCAGATTATATGCAGTTTATTTTTTCATTCACGAAAAATCGATGATTTAATTGTGACGACGTGGGGTAATTTAACGTGTCGCAGTTTTGGCATCAGTTACAAAGTGCACAATGCTGAAAAAATTCCTGCTGAAGGCTGTTTATTTTTATTTAACCATTCCAGTTATTTTGATATTTTTGTTTTAGTTGCAGCATTTCGGTATTTGCGTTTTGGCGCAAAAATCGAATTATTTAAAATTCCATTTTTTGGTTCGGCTTTACGACGTGCTGGCACATTGCCAATCGCACGCAATAATAGGGAAGAAGTTTTTAAAATTTATGCCGAGGCAAAACCGCGTTTTGCGGCCGGTGAAAAATTTGCGTTATCACCTGAAGGTGGGCGTTTTTACGGCGAAAATTTGGCGCCGTTCAAAGCTGGCCCTTTTGTTTTTGCGATGTCGGGCGGGGTGCCACTGTTGCCTGTGGTCATTATCGGAGCCAACCAGACATTGCCGATGACATCTTTTTTATCGAACTGGAAAAAATGGTCGCATCACATTGATATTTATATTTTAGATCCTGTATCGACTGCGGGATACCATTTCGATCAACGTCATGATTTGCAAAAAATTGTGTATGATCAGATGAATCCGTTGTGGCTGAAGTATAATAAATATTAAATTTTCACCACGCGCCATTCTTGCGAATAGACGGGTGTTTGTACTTTGATGATGCGGCTTCCGATATCAAGATCCACTTCGACCTTAAATGGAATCACAGTTTTTATTTTTTTAACCTGTAAACGTTTCGGATCGAAACCCATTTTATCTGAAATCGCTGCCGAAAGTTTTTCAATTTGAATATAATTTTCAAATGTCAGTCCTGCATCAATGCTTTTGTAGTTGCCAGCAAAAATTAAAAATTCGTTATAAAATAAAACAGGGCCTGAATAATTTTTAAATTGTTCTATTTCACGCCAGTTTTCACCGTCGGCTGTGATAAATAAGCCATTCGCGCTGGCGATAGCTTGTTTAGGGTTTTTCGGATTAAATGATACAAACGAAATTTCTTTTTTCAAAAGCTCATCAATTTTAATATTTTTGGTTTCATTAAGTTGTGCATTAGATTTTTTTTGCCAATAAACGATACCGTGACCTTCGATTTTACTTTGTTGCCAGATCTGTAAATTTGAATCCGTTTTTAATTCCAGCGATGTCCAGACGGGTAAGGACTGGACATTTTGTGTGATGATGGCTTTGTTGGTATCCGGAAAAATCCCTTCGATTTGATTCAGGTACAAAGTTTCATTCGTGGTTGTTTCAATTTGATCAAAATTTCTGGTCTTCACATAAAACCATTGTTTTAAATTTGTTTTTGAATTTTTGGCATAAACGGCTTTGGCGAAATCAAATTTTGAAATACAATCTGAAATATCAACGTAGCCACGAATACGATTCACTTCGGTTAATAAAAAACCATTTTTAAATCCCAATGCAGTCAGCTTTTTTTGTTCGTTAAGAATCTGTATTGTTTTTGATTTTGTTTCGGGTTTAATTTTTAATGCCGTATTTTTTAATGTCAGAAAAAATCCTAAATCACGCAGACTGTTTGAATTTGACAGATCAGTGGCTGTTGTCGTTTTTAAAAGTCGCTTTGAAATTTTCTGATTTTTGTACAAATAATAACTCTCTGTGGCCTGATATTTTGTAATCAAATTTTGCGACAGTCGTTCAATCGTAGTTTCGCCGGAGGGGTAAGTGCTTGTCGGAGATTTGAAATATGAAATTTGTTGGCCTTTTTGATTGAAATCGGCCGACGATTTAGCGGATACATTTGTCCAGACAGTTGAAAAAAACAGCAAAATAGCGATGATTTTGAAAATTAATTTAAATGGTCTTATGACAAATAGCATCTTTTTGATTTTACCAATGTAAACTCATGAATCAAGACCAGATCTTTGTTATATTTATTCAATAGAAAATACATAAAAATAGAGTTCAGAAAAAAGGATAAAATTATGACGATTGATCAAATTCAAAAAATAGGTGTTATCGGCGCAGGACAAATGGGTAACGGTATCGTTCAAGTCGCTGCCGGCAAAAACTTCAAGGTTATCATGTTCGATATTAATT
>JAYTMM010000308.1:0-1678 GCA_043728555.1 Pseudobdellovibrionaceae bacterium | reverse complement strand
AAATTTTAATTTTTGTTTTGATATTCGGCTTTACACTTTGCAGCGTATAAACGTAATCATAAATATTTTCAATTTTAGTTTGATCAAATTCAGTGATCACATCACCCGCTTTTAATCCCGCACGTTCGGCCGGTGAATCTTTGGCGGCACCTGAAATTTTAACACCCTTGATACCTTCTTGGGAATAATCAGGGATTGTTCCCAGAAATATTCTGAAACTGCGACCTTCTAATTTTTGGCCTGAATTACCTTCGACTTTTTGATACGTTAAAATATTTTTATTTGTATAAACGATTTGATCTGAAAATAATTTGATTGTTTGAATTGAGTTGAATAACCCCGGATAATTTAATGTGTCGGCCGTATCATTGGGTGTGTGGTATTCGGCGTGCGCACCAGTGAAAAAAGTAATCGAAGGAATATTTCCTAAATAAATCGACATTGAATCTGTTGGCAAATACGGATCACTGGTTAAAGCCAATGGAATTGCTGAAATCACAGAAATTTTTTCAGAAGCGGCAGTCCATTCTTTGGCAGAAGCTACGCCTTGCACAAATAAATGATCACGAAGTCGTCCGATCATATCCATGTTTATTCCAGCTTCAAAAGTTTGGTCGAACGTTGTGTTCGTTTTTTTTGAGTTAAAACCTTCGGATTTCCAATTCTTAACAAAGTACGTTGATCCCAGAACACCAATTTCTTCACCGGACCAAACGGCGAACACAATTGGTTTTTGCAAATTTGAATATTGAGTTAAATCTTTGGAATAATTGTGGGCTAATTCTAAAACACCAGCAACGCCAGAGGCATTATCATCAGCACCTAGATGAGCCAGACCTTTTTGATCGCCTTTGGCCAAAGACGATCCAGAAATTCCAAAACCTAAATGATCACCATGCGCACCGATCAATAAGGCTTTAGAATTTTTATTTTTCTTCGGGTACAGAATTCCTATCACGTTATGGCCGGTGGATTTTGTAAATTCCAGATTCACTTCCGCTGACAAATACTGAGAAGGTATTTGAAAACCTGAAACGAAGTCATAAGTTTCAAATTTTTCTTTCAATGATTTAATGTTTTTCAGTTCAGGAGAAAGGTCTTGGTTTTTAGAAATTAAATCTGAAAAAACTTCAGTTGTTATTTTTAGAACCGGAATTTTTGATTCTGATAAATTGCCTTCAAATTTCAGATCATTCAGTTTTCCTTCGGTGACAACAATAAAACCCGCAGCGCCATTATTTTTAGCCACTGTGATTTTATGTTGAAGTCTTGAAAACGATAACAAATGTGTGTGTTTTTTAAATTCTCGCGCAGAAGGTTTCGGTGTTTCATCAAACACGATGACCCATTTGTTTTTCACATCAAGATCTGTATAGGAATCATAAGCCGAGATATCATTGGTCGCAGGCGCCTTGATTCCAAAGCCTGCAAAAACCAACGGTGCCGGTTGAAATTTACCCGTTCCAGAATACGACAAAATTTGATAATCAGTCCCCTGTTTTAAATTTTTTTCAAGACGTCCGACAAATTTGGCTGAATTATTTTTCCCTGCAGCAACACCAGAAATAAAATCAAATTTTTGAATAAAATTATTTTTAATCACAGGTTTTAATCCCCACGATTTAAATAAATCAGAAATTTTTTCAGTATAAATTAATTCTTCGGCAGAGCCTGTGGC
>JAYTMM010000307.1:0-2539 GCA_043728555.1 Pseudobdellovibrionaceae bacterium | reverse complement strand
CACAGAATTAGCTTTTACATTTTGTAGGCCAAACTTAAATTTATTTATAATTCTGAAAAACTAAACAGACACCATTTGTGACTTTGACTTCCAATTCTTCAGACAATGATTCGTTCAAGGCGCCTTGCCAACCCTGTTCAAATTTTTTATTCAGCAGTGGCCATTTTAAATTTTCACAATTCAAAATAACATTTGAATTTTCTGTAAAAAAAGAAATTTGCTGTTGCAGGAATGATTTTATTTTTTTATGATCGCACACAGAAATAAATTTGCCATGGTCTGTGTAAATTTCGATATCTGCAACTTTTCCGAAATCAAAAAATAAATAAAAATTTGATATCTGGTGATCTTCACGCCCGCCAGCAGTTCCCAGAAAAATTATTTTTTCATATTTTTTTTCGATGGCGTAACCGAATGCCTTCGACAGATCATTTGTGTTTTGATCTTTGATTTCAATCAGTCGATCAGAAAATTTTATTTTAGCTTCGCCAGAAATAGAATCTAAATCACCGATGATTGTCGTGGGCTTTAGATTCGTATTTTTCAATAATGAATCAACAGCGCCATCGCAACAAATAATGTCGACTTTAGAATTTAAAATATTTAACGGAATTTCGTGTGTCGGAAACTGACCGTTGGCTAATATAACAACGGTCTTTGAATTCATATATTAAAGGTAATCACCTTTGCGGATTTTTTCTAAAATGATTTTTTCTGTCTTGATCGGATCTCTAGGATCCACCGAGAAATAACTTTGCTGCTCGCAACGAATTTTTTCTTTGATCAACCAACGCAAAACATCAGATAAGTTTTTATTTTTTTTGTCTTTAAAAAACGGATCATTTTCCAATGCATCTTTGGCTTTTTTTAAAGCGCGTGCTTCCGCCGGATCCGATTCTTTCACTTTATAGCACTCAAGATCATATTTTTTTACGTCTGTTGGCAATACTCCTAAAAACCGAACATTCGGCGCACTGAAATCGCTATTCCGAATTAATGATGCCGCTGAACCTGCTTTTAATGTGCGAAAAATATTTTGCATTGTGTACGCATCCAGATCTCCGAAAAAATACATCGGAACATCCAGTTGGTCTTCGATCAATTTACACCAACCACGAACACCATTCGACGGAACACCCTGCGCACCCATCAAAATACAGTTGTTACGTTTTGTAAAACCCATGGATTGCAATGTACCCGCGGTACCTTCGGATTCAACAACCAGACAAAAATCAATTTTCTTTTTGGCTTTTAATTTTAATGATTGCGGTCTGTTTTTTGGTTGAAACGGAGAAGTTCCCAATGTTGATAAATCGACATTCGCTTTGTCACCATCTGGTAATGTTTCTGTCACAACTAATTGTTGAGAATATGTTTGTCCACCGCGATCATTGGCATAGCAATTTAATTCTTCGCGATAAACCTCAAGCATATCACCAATAAAATCAATAATTGAATCTGATTCGTCCTGGCTTTCGAAATCAAGAGCTTTATATTTAGAGTCTCCCTTTTTGATTGTACCCTTACACATATAATACAATTCACGCTTCGTATTGACAGCGCCAATTTCTAAATTTCTTAAAAGTATTTCTAAGATAAATAAAACACGCGCCAATTTTTGTACCGAGGAAACATTTAATTCTGTGCGAACGACTTTATCTCCCGGAGTTAAATAACCGACCTTTGAATTATACTCGGCGTTGTCCAAAGAAGTTTTTACTGCCTCCAGATACGGACGTTTCGAATTTTCAAGATCCTTTAACATTCTTTCTGCAAGATGTTTGGCCTCTTTGGGAATATCTAATCTTAATTCACGAATTTTGATTAATGCCATAGGTTACTTCTTTTTCTTTTTGTCAGTTTTTTTTGATTTCGCGGCTTTTTCATTTTCTTCGGCCACAACATCTTCGTCTGGTAGCCCCGCTTTTTTCGCTTCTTTTTTATTTTGCGCAGCTAATTTTGATTGCGCTTCTTCCAACTGTGAAACAGCTTCTTCAGAATCGCGACCTAAAATTTTGCGAAGACCTTCTTCGGCTTTTTTCTTACGAACATCATTAGCTCCTGCAAGAAGAACTAATTTTTCAACTAAGATTGGACCAAATTGTTCGATGTGTGCCAATTTTCTCTCTAAATCGGCTTCTTTCATTTCTGATTTAATGTGACGAGATAATTTTTGTCCCGCTTGCATTAAGGCTCTGCGGATTTCTTCGACCAATTCTTCGGATGCATCAATTGTTTCTTTCGATGCATTTTTAAATTTAATAAATGGTGATACGACTGAAACTGCAAAAACATACGGACCAAACGGCAATGAATCTTTGGGTTGACCTAACCCGTAGGATTTCCAATTCACACTTTCAATCGCCCACGTAATTGCACAACCTGATTTATCAAATTGCAACGGAACACGATTGGCAAAACGTAATAATTGCACGGGTGATTGTTCATCACCGCGATCAATAAATCGTGCTAAAGCGACTTCGACAACAACAGGTTTAAAATCACAAATCGTTGGTTTACGAGTCATCACACTGAAAAA
>JAYTMM010000306.1:0-9855 GCA_043728555.1 Pseudobdellovibrionaceae bacterium | reverse complement strand
CCCATCGCATGAATACCATTGGTTGTTAAGAAATTAGCGATGCGATCAACATTACTTTTGTAATTTGTGAATACAATTGTTTGTCGTGGATTTTCGCGTTTCATGATCGATAATAAATGTTGTGGTTTTTCATTGTTACCAATGTGAAATAAAGCATCTTTCACATTGTCGGCTTTAGTTTGATCGCGTGAAATATTTATTTCAACAGGCTCTGCGCCGAATTGATATGCGGTATTTAAAACATCAAAATTTAATGTCGCACTGAAAACTAAAAATTGTCTGGTACGTTCGATGCGGCTTAAAACAAATTTCATGTCGTCTTTAAAACCCATATCAAACATACGATCGGCTTCGTCAAAAACTACAGCTCGAACTTTTTTGAAATCGACATGGTGTTCTTTGAATAAATCAATTAAACGTCCCGGTGTACAAACAATAAAATGTAACCCATTTTTTAAAGCTTCTTTTTGTTTTTCGTAACCAGTACCACCGTAAAAAGCGTGTGATTTTAATCCACAACCCAAAGTTAATTTTTCTACATTTTCATGAATTTGATCGGCCAATTCACGCGTAGGAACCATAATCAAAATTGTTTGAAATGGTTTCCAATCTTTAAAAGCGCGTTCATGTTCAGGATCAGTTTCTGATTTTAAAATGCGTTCAATCAAAGGAATCAAAAATGCAGCGGTTTTCCCAGTGCCTGTTTGCGCAAGACCCGAAATATCTTTGCCGATAATAATATGCGGAATGGCTTGTTCCTGAATCGGAGTTGTTTCCGTATAGCCCAATTGATCGATAGCGTTCTGTAGACGAGAATCTAAATTTAATTCTGAGTATTTCATAGATCTTTGATAAGCTTAGACCCCCCGAGAGTCACTAAAATTTTAGCTGGCCAAGCCTGTTACAAGCCTTAATCGTGAGCCTTATAAAAGTCTCTGAGCGCTTGAACGAACTCATCATGCTTTTCATAGTGCACCCAATGGCCCGCATCACGAATTTCAAGACCTTGGATGTTCGGATTTACAGCTAACATTTTTTCGAATGTCTCTTGTTTCAACACATGTGAGTGCTCACCACGCACAAGCAATACGGGCATTTTAAATTTTGAAACTTCAAGCCAGCGATCTTTTTTGTGGCCTTCTTCGACGATTTCATAGACTGCATTTTTTGAAAACTTCCAGTCATATTTTCCAGATAGTGGACCTTCAGTTTTTTCTTCTAAATTTGCTTGCAAAAATGTCGATAAAATCGACATTGGCTCTTTAGATTTAAAATTTTTCGAAAACTCTGAATCAAAATAATTTTTAATATCTGCTTTTGATTCAAACGGCACTGGAATCATCTCAAGCATGTCTTTGTAATAATTAACGGCGGTTGAATTTGCATCCGGTCCCATGTCTTCGATCGTTAATGTACGTACTTTGCTTGCATAACGATCAGCAAAGACCATAACGTTTCGGCCACCCATCGAATGGCCCACAAGATGAAACGAATCCCAACCCAATTCATCTGTGATTTTGTTTAAATCTTCAGCGAAAATTTCTGGCGAGTAACCATTCGGCGGCTTGAAAGATCTGCCGTGCCCACGTTGATCATAGATCAGGCATTGAAAATCATTTTCTAATCTTGAGGCAATTTTTCGCCAGTTCGCAGCAAAAGCCATCAAGCCGTGAACAAAAACAATTCTGTTTTTTTCATTGGCACCTAACACTGAATAATGAAAGCTTTCTAAAAATGACATTCTTCGTACTGTACATGAAGTCATATCTCATTTACAAAATATATTGATGTCATTAGACCAAATTTCTTTTTATAAACAAAAACTCAAAGCCGCGCACGATGACATCGATCCGCAAGCGACCGGTATTATCAAACGCCTTAAGGAATCCAATTTTGATGGCTACATTGTTGGTGGAGCCGTTCGCGATTTGCTGGTTGGTTTAAAACCCAAAGATTTCGATATCGCTACGAATGCGCTTCCGAACGAAGTTAAAAAAAAGGTCTCGTACTGTTTTATTATTGGACGTCGATTTAAATTAGTTCACGCACGCCGAGGCGATAAAATTTTTGAAATTGCGACCTACAGACGCGAAGCTAAACCTGAAGAACTTTCAACTGAAGTTTCAATTGATTTACCTTTTGTCGAAGAAAATTTTTTTGGAAATCTGAAAGAAGATTCTTTTCGTCGCGATTTTACAGTGAATGCACTTTTTTATGACCCTACGACTGAAGAATTGGTCGATTACTGTGGCGGCCTTTCAGATATTCATACACAAACTTTACGAATGATCGGCGATCCCACAGAGCGCATCAAAGAAGACCCCATCCGGATTTTACGCGCAATTCGCCTGTCACAAAAATTAACTTTTCAATTGGAAAGCACTTTGCGTGAAGCGATTTTATTAAATTCTGAAGAGATTCAAAAAGGCGTTTCGCCACGTCGTCGCGAAGAATGGATTAAATTTTTCAGACTTGAAAATATTGAATCTGCATTGTGGGATTTATTTGATTTAGATATTTTTAAACAAGTTTTACCTTCGTTTCATGAATTATTTCAAAATGAAAATCAACGTGAAGAATTTTTATGTTACACTCGTAAATTTGATGAATTGGGTTTCAACTTTCACGACACAGTTGAATTGTTTGCAGCCGTTATTTATTCGTATTTATTAGCAACAAATGATCATTATCTGAAAATAAAAATTCGTGAATTGTCTGACGATAAAAAATTTCAAGATTTTTGCAAAGATGAATTGGGCGCATTCAAAGCCGAAATGATTTCAATCGAAATTTGCATCGGATTTATTTATTATCTGACCAAAAAAGAAACCTATATCACCAAAGGCGAACGCCGCCAAAAAGCCTTATTGAACAATCCACATTTTAATTTAGCCTTGAAGCTGGGTTTGTTGTCTGGCGAATTAACGTCGATTGATTTTGATTTTTGGATGAGCGAAAAAGAACGCTACGCCAACCTCGAAAATCCAACAATTTAAGGCTTCAGTGTCTCGATCTTAGACGATTTTCAGAACCCAGAATCGTTATATAAGCCATTGTTCGGCTCTGATTTTGTAATATGAAATCTGGATGAAAAAAAAATTGTTTTCTATTTTATTTTTAAGCTCCATGGCAACAAGTTTTGCCTATTCACTGCCTTCGATCGTTATCAACAACGATTTCAAAAAATCTCTTGATACAACAAAGCTTGAAAAAATATTAATCCTGAATGATCCAAAGGCCATCATTCGCGTGATTCAGAATGACGTCGATCTTTATAAAATAGACTTCATTAATAAAAATAATAACACGAAACAAATCCAAAAATTGATCCGCGAATTACCCACATCTCCAGTAAATATGAAATCAATTCTAAGCGGCTTAGAAATCGAAAGCGTTATTGGTTTATTTTTACCCTTCGAACAATTGCAAAATACAAATTCCAGAGACGCCTTATTTATCCGTGAAGACGCCGGTGTTTGGACATTGATTCATGAATACATGCATTTTTTATTCAATGAATTTCACAGAAAAAATCATGCGCTAGATGCTCCGATATTACAAAATGTCATCAAAGACAGCACTGAAACTTATAACGAAGAATTTTCTAAATACCGCATTAATACCAAATTTGAAAATGAATCCCGACAAAACAGCTACACAGAAGCATTGATCGCACTTTGCAAACACAATTTACAATATGTTTTAAATTTTAGTATCGAAGAAATTGTGATCGAAGAACAGCTTCAACATAAATTTCAAATCGATTTAAAAAATAATATCAATTTTTTAGAAAATGAAGAACACAGTTATTCCCAAACTTACATCCACAAAAACTTAAAATCAGCTTTAAATACAACGGAATATATTCTAAGACTGATCGAAGAAGGTAGGAAAATATTACCTGCTGATTCCTATAAAAAAATTAGAACCGAAATTGAATCCTATGAATCAAAATATAAAAATATCCTATTTGAGTTAAAAAAACGAAAGCCGGCAGAAATTAAACCTGCAAGGCCCGCTGAAGTTTTGACCGCTTAATTTATTTTAAGTTTAACCTAACAATTCCATCGCAGCTTTTGAAATGCTGACCGAATCCATCTTATGTTTTTGGTATAACTCGATTGCATTGTAGGCGCTTTGTCCAAATTCACCATGAACACCCAATGACTTCATAAAAATATTTTCACCGTTTTGAATTAATTGATGACACAAATACGAACCCAAGCCCAACGCAACCTGATGATCTTCGACAGTCACAATGCGGCCTTCGCATTTTTTGATCAGTGGTTTTAAAACTGAAATATCGATGTGATTTAAACAATTTAAATTTACAACAATTGAACCGACTGATTTTTTTTCTAAATCATGACTGGCTTTTAACGCCTCTCCAACAAGTGAACCGGTCGTTACGATCATCACGTTTTTTGCTCCAACGATATGTTGACGAAGTATTTGCGGCTGGTACGGAATATAATTTAATTTATTCTGATCGGTCGAATAACTTTTCGGAAAATTCTCGCGACCCAAGAAAAACACAGATGTTTTTGGTAATTTATTATTATTTTTATCTTCGGCGAACTGATCAATCACTTTGGTCATAATCTGATCGGCTTCTTCGCTGGTTGATAATGAATATAAGTCAACGTGTGGAATCGTTGCCAGCATCGACATATAACTGAGTGCTTGGTGCGAAGCTCCGTCAGCGGCATCTTGAAAACCCGTATGTGAAAACACAGCAATCACCGGAGCTTCTGATAAATTCGCCATCGTGATTGGCAATGCACCCTTGGTCACACCAAACTGAGCAAATGTATCGACCACCGGAATAAATCCTTGTTTTGATAAACCTGCTGCAACCGAAATCATATTACTTTCGGCCACGCCTACGTCCAATGAATACGTCGGAAATTCTTTTCTGAAATCCGCAACACCTGTTGAACCTGGTAAATCCGACGTCACAGAAATTAATGGCAAACCTTTTTTAACAGCATTTGACATGGCTTTTGAAATTCCTTTTTGTATTTTTTCGCCGGTATCAGTAACTGCGCTAGCTTTAATTTTTATTTCTAGTTCGATCAATTCACTAACCCAATTTTTAAATTCAATCGGAAAATTTTCAGTCCCGTAGATTTCAGAAACGAAAGCCATTAATTCAGTCGGCGATTTGCACGGAAACCCGTGTCCGCCACTGGCTGATTCGGCTGTTTTTTTCGTACCGATACCTTTAATTGTTTTTGCCCAAACTGCGACGGGTTGATTCGGGGCTTTTTGAGCCAATTCAATCGCAGATTCAATGGTTGTTACACATGATTGTAAATCATTTCCGTGCTCAAGTTTTAAAACTTTCCAACCCAAAGATTCAAGCGAAGAAAATGTTGGATTCATTGAAAAAGCATCTTGATCAATACGACCTGATAATTTTGTATTGTTGTCGGTGATTAATAAAACAAACGGCGCACATTTATTTTTAAATGCCAGCCCTGGTACAGCCGCCAAAGCCTCTTTGGCTTCGCCTTCCATCGCTGCACCGTCTGACAATGTGCAAATTGTTGTTCTGTTTGTGCCAGCTAACTTTTCTGCAATTGCTAAACCTTGTGCTTGCGGAAATGCCGAACCCAATGGGCCGTTACTCATGTAAACGCCCTCGGGAAATAAATGTGCTTCACCGTGACCAGTTAAATTTGATTCGATCGATCTGAATTTTTTTAATTTTTCTAAATCAAGACCAGCCATTTTATAATTGGCTTTCAGCGCGTATAAACCATTTTCACAATGACCGGCATCGTTAATGACATGATACAAATCAAACCAATTTTTTTTCTGCGCATTCGCTTCGTTAAAAATAATTCCGTGTGCTGCGGACCACAATTCTGAAAGCGCCGCAGGACCACCATAATGTGAAGCTGCTCCACCTAAAACCGCATTCATATCCATCAACGCAATCATCGCACGCATTGCTTTGGGATCAGAAAAATAAAGGTCTTCATTTTTTTTATTTTTTGCAGCCAATGAAAAAAATGGTTTTGTGTTGGGTTGTGTTGCTAAATGATTTTTAACTTGTAGAGGATTGATTTGTGTCATACTTATTTTTTATGACATCAAAACTATCTATTCAAGAAATCAGATCATTACCCAAAGTTGACTTGCATCGGCATCTGGATTGTTCGATGCGTTGGAGCACTTTGCTAGAAATTGCGACAACTTTAAAGCTCGATTTTCCGAAAAATCCGGCTCTGCAACAGGCTCACTTTTTAGTAACCGAACCGATGCTCAATCTGGGCGCGGTATTAAATAAATTTCTTATGGCACAAAAAGTTTTAGCCAGCGAAGAAATTCTTGAACGTTTAGCTTTCGAAGCTTGCGAAGATGCGTTTAACGATGGAGTTCGTATTTTAGAACTTCGCTACGCGCCCACATTTATTGCCGATGGAAACCCACATTTAACGTTTGAAAAAATTCATCAAGCTTTTTTACGCGGTATTGAGCGCGCAAAAAAACAAATGCCAATCGCTGCGGGATTAATTTGTATTTTGCAAAGAATTTTAGATTTAAAAACTGTAGGACGTGTGACTGATTTTGCGATTGAAAATCAAAAAACTTTTCTGGCACTTGATTTAGCAGATAACGAAGAAGGTTTTGAACCCGCACCGTTTGCACCTTATTTTGAAAAAGCAAAAAAAAATAATTTACGCATCACGATTCATTCGGGCGAATCACCATCGCCCCAGGCCGGCCAGTGGATTCTTGATTCAATCAACATGTTGGGCGCAGAACGCATTGGCCACGGCATTCAAGCCATCAATTTCTCTGATGTTATTTCTGTTTTAAAAAATAAAAATATTTTATTAGAAGTCTGCCCATACAGTAATTATCTGACACAGTCTTTTAAAACTTATGAACAACATCCACTGAAAAAATTAAAAGACTTTGGAGTTCCGGTTTCATTAAACTCCGATGACCCTGGCATGTTTGCGTCGGTCTTATCTGATGATTACCTTATTGCACAAAATCATCAAAACTTTACATTACAAGATTTTACAGATTGCAATGAATCAGCGTACAAACACAGTTTTATTTCTGAAATCGAAAAGGCTGCTGTATGGAAAATTTAATTTATTCACACATGAACGAAAAAATACATTCTTTTTATCCTGAAATCGAAGCGTACAAAAAAGAATTTATAAAAGTCAGTGCTATTCACACATTGTATCTTGAGCAATCAGGAAATCCGAATGGCCGACCCGTTTTATTTTTGCACGGCGGCCCCGGTGGTGGCACAAACTCGGATCACCGACGTTTTTTTAATCCTGAGCATTACAGAATTATTTTATTTGATCAGCGCGGATCGGGCCAATCAGTGCCTGCTGCCGAATTGAAGGAAAATACAACTTGGGATTTGCTTGATGATATTGAAAAAATCAGAAACCATTTAAAAATTTCTGATTGGATTGTTTTTGGTGGCAGCTGGGGATCAACGTTAGCCTTGGCGTATGCAGAAACCTATCCGCAATTTGTAAAAGGTTTAATTTTACGCGGAATATTTTTATGTCGACCATCAGAAATCAAATGGTTCTATCAATTTGGTGCTTCAGAAATATTTCCCGACCAATGGCAGGTTTACAAAAATCATATCGCACCTAATGAACAAAATGATTTTGTCAGTGCATATTATAAAAAATTAACTGATGAAAATATAAATGTCAGACTTACCGCCGCAAAAATATGGAGCAAATGGGAAGCTGCAACTTCGAAATTATTTATTGATCCAAATTTCATTGATGAATTTGAAGATCCCACACACGCATTACAATTTGCCAGAATTGAATGTCATTATTTTATGAATAATGCATTTTTCAAAACTGATAATTGGCTGATCGAAAATTTGGATAAACTAAAAAATATCCCGATAGCGATCGTCCAAGGCCGCTATGATGTGGTTTGTCCGATGAGAAGCGCTTGGGATTTACACCAAGGATTGAGCAAATTAAACATTCAGCACACTGTGAAAATAATCCAAGACGCGGGGCATTCAGCAAACGAGGATGGCATCAAATCAGCCTTGATAGACTATGCTAATAAATTTACTAAATATTAAGCATATTTTGACACATAAGCTTTGCTTATAAGTGCCATTTTTACAAATGAATTGAGGCTGGTTCCAATTTGGGTTTTATTGCCCCCACACAAGAACATTTGTTTTTGTGGCAAAGCGAGGGGCGCTTTGAATTTTTAAAAATTCTGTTTAAAAAATAGAATTTAAAAAGGGGATCATATGAAATCATGGATGTTTGAAAAATTATCTGAAAAATTAAGTGCAGCCGCTAGTGTGACATTACTTCTGGTTTTCTTATCAAGCTGCGCACCCGAATCTAAAAATTTATCTGCTTATCAAAACTCGACAGCAAATACTGAATCATCAAATATTATTGGTGGAACACTAGCAACTGCGGATTACCAAAAACAAAATGGAATCGTTGAACTATCAATCGCCATACAAGATACAGTTACAGGCAGCCAAGGTACTGCAACCTGCACAGGCACATTAATCGCAAAAAGATTAGTCTTAACAGCGGCACATTGCTTGGCATCACCAGGCATTACGAATATTGCTGCTGTATTTGTAACTGACGAAAACAAAGCTCTAAAAACTGATGTCGTATTCGCAGTTGATGGAATTATTCACCCAGATTTCTTAAAAGGCATTGACCCCAAAGCCCCTTCTGCTTCTGCAACATGGAATGATATTGCATTAGTTAAACTAGAAGCCGACGCACCAGCTGATTTTAAATTTGCACGCTTACCAGCTTCTGCGACTGAAGTTAATTTATTAGCTGGATCCAAGGTCACTCTATCTGGATACGGAATAACAAATGTCATCGTTCGTAAAGTTGTTCGTGGAAAAAATGGTACGCAAAAAATTATTGAAGTACCATCTACAGGCTCTGGCGTATTAAGAAAAATTGATAATATTTTAGTTAAACAAATGTCTATGGACAAAAAAGAAATTATGCTTGATCAATCAAAATCAATTGGAGCATGTCATGGTGACTCAGGCGGACCCGCGTTCGTTATGGCTAAGGATGGCACTTCAATTCAAGTTGGAGTCACAAGCCGCGGTACTGAAAAATTGGGTAACTGTAATGAAAATGCGATCTACACAAGTGTCGCTTCACACTTGGCATGGATCGCAGATGCTGGCGGAAAGCTTTTAGCCAAAGCAGTTGTTAATCCTGTTGCCGTTTTACCAACTAAACCAGCTTTGCCAGTGGCTGTAAAATAATTTTAGTTAATTCTGAAATATCGGCATCGAACAAAATTCGATGTCCTGATGAAATCCTAGAATAATCTTCTATGATTTTTTTTTGCTTTAAGTCCTGTGCTAAGCCTAAATATTTTCGATCTTTATCGCCAACAACCCATTTAATTTTTTTTCTATTTTTTTCTATCACTGAATTCATATTTTTTTGCTTAGCTATCGACAACGTAGTCATAGCGCAGATCAATTGATTTTTATTAAACTGATTTTCAATGCGGATAGGCTCTGAACCGCCATCAAATACAGGCTGCGAATTCCATTCAGTTAAAAAATCAGACCATGTTAATGTATTGATTTTTTTTGCCCAAAGTTGATCTGCAGCATAACGCTGCTTTTTTTCAGTTTCATCGGCTAAACCGGCGTTCGTCGATAAAAAAATATATTCATCAAATAGATCTGGGCACTGATCCAAAATATGAAGCCCGATTCGCCCACCCAACGAATATCCAATAAATATTTTTTTTTCGGATATTTCTTTTAGCTCAACAAAAATCTGGTCAGCACACGTTTCAAAACTTGATAAATCGTGCTTAGCATCC
>JAYTMM010000305.1:0-7477 GCA_043728555.1 Pseudobdellovibrionaceae bacterium | reverse complement strand
TCAAGACGCCCTCGGTAATTGGTGACTTTTCCGACGACGCGGACTTCTTGATACGGTTTAAACCGTTCGAAATAACCCTTATATGGAACGCGAAAAAATTTACAGCGAATTTGCGCCGATTCATCTTTGATTAAAATATCATAAATTTTTCGTGAACTTCGCCCCATACTATAGCTTGATACGTTCACAATTGAAGCCTTAAGGCTGACGATATCATCTTCTTTGAGTGTCGAAATATGTCGGGCGGCTCTGCGATCTTCGTAAGCTCTGGGATAATTTTCAAAGAAATCACCAACGGTCTTAATCCCATTTTTAGAAAATACGCTGGCCAATTTGGGGCCTATGCCTTTGACAAATTGCAGCTCGGTATCTAGACGTAAGTTTTGTTTTACAGCAGTTTCGCTCATGATCTTGCCTATTCTGGCCGATAAGAAATCGATGTCAACAACAGGATTTTTCAGAATCAGATTAACTACGATCAGACCGAACGAGCCTTCGCCATTTGATATTTATATAAGCCTTGATCAGAAAATTGTTCTTTATTTAAAAAAAGATCAGTCTTTAAAATTTGAAAAAATTCAAACCTTGCACTCCAAAGACACCGGTGAATCTTTTTTTGTCGCAGACACTGACAAACAATTGTACCGCGACTACGTGAAACAATCGATGAATTCAAATTTAATTCATAATGATCAAAAGGCAAATATTCTTCGTGAAAGTTCGATGGCTATTTTAGAAGACCTTTATGAAAATCCCGATGTCTCAAAAGCGCTTGAAGAATCAAAACCGATCATCGCAGATTTATTAAAGTTTATGACAGACGCACCAGATTCGATCGGAAACTTAATCAGCCTTTCGGGTCACGATTTTTATACATACAATCATTCATTTGACGTCAGTATCTATTCTTTGGGATTAGGCCAAGCGCTTGGTTTTGATGCGAAGACTTTGGAAGAATTAGGTCAAAGCTCATTATTTCATGACGTCGGAAAACGCATGGTTGATTTATCAATTCTTTGCAAAAAAGGCGCACTCGATGAAAATGAATGGGTGCAAATGCGTCAACATCCTCAATTTGGTTTAAAAATTTTAAACGAACATCCAAATATAACAGACGCGATCAAAGCCGCATGTTTTGAACACCACGAATCATGGTCTGGCGGCGGATATCCACAGGATATTTCAGGAACAGAAATTCATCCGTTTGCCCGCATTGTTGCCTTAACGGATACCTACGATGCGATGACAACACAAAGATCATACAACGTCCCTATGACACCCAGCGAGGCTTTAAATTTAATGAACGGCAAATTAAAAGGCCGCTTTGATCCTGAAATGTTAAAGGCCATGTATTCGATTTTATTTAAAATGGATGCCGCGTAAGAAAATATTCACATTCAAATTGACACATGAATCGTAAAATCCCTATCGTTAAAGCTTAATGGAGGATTTATGAAATTATTTTTAAGTGTTTTATTATTTGCTGGATCACTTTTTTCACAAACGCTACCCGCTGATATGATTCAAGGTCATTGGCATGCACGCACGCCAATTTATGCACAAAATGCACAATTATTTATGTCGTTTGATTTTTCAAAAACACAAATGAAATTAACGGGAACATGTGTCTACCCAGATCAATCCGAATTATCAGCGTCCGTTCAAGTCCATGTTGCTTACGCTGGCAGTGATTTATATATTCAAGAATCAAAACAAACACAAATCGATGACGGTTATAAATTCTGCAAAGTTTATTTAACACATTCAAAATGGCAGTTTTATTTTAACGGCGTAGGTGCTGCTGTATTGATTGCTCCGGTTCCTTATGGAATGCAGTTTCAGCTGGTCAGATAATTCAGCCAGTTGGATTCGCAATTAAAATAAATCCCAATTTGAGACATACCAAAATTTGTCTGAAAAATCTGACTTCGACAACAAAGTAAATTCATTACAAATATATCCATCCTGATCAGGTCCTTTACTTGCAATTACAAAATGATAGCAAAATGCAACAAAGGACTTTGTATGAAAAAACCAATTCTGTTATCTGTTTTTGTGTTTGGATTATCTGCTTTAGCGCAAAACATAGATCAAAATTCAATGCAAAATTATATTCAAAACAAAGTTTCTTTACAAGATGCCATCCAATACGCTTTAAAAAACAACCCCCGCACACAAGCTAATGCTCTTCGCTTGCAATCGGCATTTGAACAATTACAGGCCTATAAACAATCTAAATTTTTACCAACAGCTTCTGTGGGCTATTCACAAGATTTACAAAACCCAACTGAAAGAAGCGCCAAAGCCACCATTAATATGAATTTATTCAACGGTTTTGCAGACTATTACAGTATCAAAGCCCAAGAATGTAATTACAAATTGCGTGAATCAAATCTGAAATCGACAAATTCACAAATGCAAAATACCAGCGGGCAAATTGTGGGTCTGGTTGCAAATAATTACATAAATTTAGTCGAGATCAGACAGAATCAAACGTTCGATCAAATAACACTCGAAAAATTAAATCAAATTTTACCGCAAGCCAAGAATGATGAACAAAAAAATACCTTAGAAAATTATATCAGCAGCACAACTATTTCAATTCAAGAATCTGTTTCTGAATTGAAAATCGCAGAAGCCAACTACAAATATATCGTTAACGCTGAAGCACCATTAATGACAGATACATTTTCTGAAATTATGACAAAAATTGAAATTCCACAAAATGCAAATCAAGCTTTTGATATCAGTTTAGAAAAAAGCCCCGAAATTTTAAGCGCAAAATTATCTTTAGAATGTAGTCAGTTATCACGAAAAGCAGAACGCGCTGGTTTATATTCAGCCCGCGTTGACGTCAGCGCGACACGCAGCACAGACTTTAACGGAACCAGCGGCGGATCAACATCGGCCAATTTAAATATCACAATCCCGTTTGATCTTGGCCGAATGAACAGCTTTAAAGCTGGTGAAAAAAATATGACTGCAACACAATTAGATCTGGATGACACCATCGCAGAAATAAAAAATAGTTTAAATAACAACTATATCCGATTGCAAAGCAGTCAAGACGTCGCCAACACTTACGAAATAAATTACAAAAATACTGATGCGAAAATTAACAATTATATGTCGAATTTAAAAAAATTAACAAAAGACGACATCAATATCTTAATCAGCTTACTACGAACTCAACAAGGTCAGTTTTATCAACTGAACTCAAAACAACAAACGGTCATAAATCTTAAATACGGAATTCAACGAAACATCGGAACGCTTTTTGATGTGAATCGTTTTGCATTTCAGTAATTATTTACAACTGTTTTCATCCCAGCCCACAAAACATGTGGGCGCTTTTTTCAAAATAAATTCATTTTGATATTCAACACTGGACTTTAAAATCCACGGTATTTGTTTTTCGGCATCGGCAAATCGTCCATTTTTTATTTTTTTAATTTCAGACATCGAAAACAAACTGACATCACCAATTTCTAAATAACTTAATAACCAACGCCATTTTTTATTATTCACAGAATTCTTGGAATCTCCGATCAAATAGATTTTGAAATCGGGCCGAACACCTTTGTGCGCAAGGCGTTCGATCGTCTGATTTAAGTCTGAATCAAATTTATATTTTTTATTTTGTGCTTTAGCCAAAGGATTTTTAAGTATTAAAAAATCTTCGATCAATAAACTTTGAGCGCCAGATACATGAAATGATGCGAAATCCAATGCGTTTCGGGTATCCAGCAACACAATATTTTTTTCAAAGATATCCGCATTTTGTTCGATGATTTTTGTAGGTGCTTGCTTGCAACCGACAAAAAACAAAACCGCAGCTGTACATAAAAAAGTATTATGTTTCATAAAATTCAATACCAAAAAAAACTATTTCTGAATCTTCATCGTTGGAAAAAATATGATATCACGAATGCTGGATTGATTCGTTAATAACATCACCACACGTTCTATACCAATACCGACACCACCTGTTGGCGGCATTCCAGTTTCAATCGCATGCAAGAAATCCTCATCCATCGGGTGCGCCTCTTCGTCATGACCGCGTTTTGATTCTTGGTCTTTCAATCGATTTCGTTGTTCTTCGGGATCATTTAATTCTGAATACGAATTCCCAATTTCCATACACGCAATAAAAGGCTCGAATCGTTCAACAAGCTTTGGATTATTTCTGTGAATTTTTGTTAACGGAGAAATATCGACCGGATGATCCATCACAATTGTTGGTTGCCACAAATGTGGTTCGGCTGCGATTTCAAAAACCTTCATTTGTTTTTCACCCGTTGATAAATTTTCAAGCTTGATCGGTTTTCCAGAATTTGTTTTTAAATAGTTATCCAATGCCGAAACATCATCCGGATTAATTTTTGCATATTCGGTGATACCATCCATGACAGTCAAACGTCTCCATGGCGGAGCCATGTTGATTTCACGGTCTACACCATCCTTGTCTTTAAAATTAATAATCATCGATCCTGTAATTTCTTGGCACACAGACGACACCAAATCTTCGAATTGTTTCATTTGATAATTGTAATCGGTGTAAGCCTCGTAAAATTCAAGCATAGTGAATTCGGGATTGTGAGTGCGATCGATGCCTTCGTTTCTGAAGTTTTTTCCGACTTCATAAACTTTCTCGAACCCACCGACGATCAAACGTTTTAAATATAATTCAGGAGAAATCTTCATGAATAATTTCATATCCAGTGCGCGGTGATGAGTCGTAAACGGATGCGCCGCCGCACCACCATACAACGGTTGCAACACAGGAGTTTCGACTTCCATAAAACCACGATTGTCTAAAAAGTTTTTGATCGCTTTGATAATTTTTCCGCGCGTCACAAAAACTTTACGTGAATCCAGATCTGAAATCAGATCCAAATGACGGTGACGATATTTAATTTCAACATCTTGGATGCCGTGAAATTTTTCTGGAAGTGGCTCAAGTGTTTTTGTTAAAATTTGAAATTTCTGAACGTACAGACTTAATTCACCTTTTTGTGATTTGAAGATATAACCTTCAAGTCCAACGATATCACCCAAATCGACCAAATCAAAACTGGCGCGATCCATTTCAGTTTGCTCTTCGATTTTAATATAACACTGTAACGATCCCGTTTGATCTTGAACGTTAAAAAAACTGGCTTTACCCATCGCACGCAAAGTCATCAGTCGACCTGCTAGGCGAAAATTTGTTTCAAGTTTTTTCTCGCCCGAGGCTAAATCTGAATACTGTGCCACAAGTTTTTCAACATGCACATTTTGATCAAATGAATACGGATAAGGATTTACACCTTTCGCGCGCAATGCATGAAGTTTTTTTCTTTTTTCGGCCTTGATCGGATTATCATGACTGTTATTTAACGTGTCTGACATTACAAACTCTTTTCAAAAAAAATTAGATAGCTAAAAATTAATTTAATGGTTTACCCGCAAAAGTTTCCATGACGTTTTTCAGAAGTTCTATGGCTTCTTTTTTGGGACGCTGAAAAGCATTTCGACCCATAATGCTGCCGAAGGCTCCGCCTTGAGCAAGCTGTTTAACTTCTTCAAGTAACGCCGGAGTATCTTTGGCTTCTCCGCCAGAAAAAATCACAATGCGCTTTCCGTTGTAACAGCTTTGTACCACGTGACGAATTCGATCCGACAACTTCTCAATTTTAATATTTTGTGAATCGTAAACTTTTTTGGCCTCGGCCTGTTCAACGAATGATGTTGGCGGTTTGACTTTAATAATGTTTGCACCCAATTGCGCGGCAATATGAGCCGAGTATGCAATCACATCAATTCCTGTTTCGCCGTCTTTTGTTATTTGCTCGCCGCGAGCGTACGACCAAATAACAACCGCCAAACCTGCTTTTTTCGCAAGTCGTGATGCTTCCGCGATTTCTTCGTACATTTGTTTACGTTGTGACGATCCTGGATAAATTGTAAAACCAATTCCCGCACAACCCAATCGCAAAGCATCATCCACATTTGAAGTTAATGCCGAGATTGGATTTTTTGATCCGTACAACACATCTGAATTATTTATTTTTAAAATCAATGGAATTTCACCCGCGTAATCACGCGCACACGCTTCAAGCGCACCCAATGGCGCTGCATAGGCGTTACAACCTGATTCAATCGCTAAATCAAAATGATAACTTGGATCATAACCATCTGGATTTTTTGCAAACGTACGAGCTGGGCCATGTTCAAAACCTTGGTCCACCGGTAAGATCACAAGCTTGCCTGTGCCTGCCAATTTTCCGTGATTCATCATTCGAGCCATGTTCGTTAACACACCGATATTTTCAGCTCCATACCAACTTAAAATTTCACGTACGCGTGGGGTCATGATTGTCTCCTGTTTTTTCGTCTTGATTCGATAGAATATTAAAATACTTTGCAAATACAAAGTCATCAAGATATGAATTTAGCTATGAATTTAAATACGAATTTATCTGCCAATTTACCTGTGAATGTAACTTTTGAAGTCACACCAAATCCTGCAACAATGAAATTTATTTTTTCAAATCAAATTTCTGATCAAACAGCAGATTTTCCAAATAATGAATCGACCGAAAGATCTCCATTAGCTGCCAAGATATTTGGCTTTCCCTGGGTTTCTGCAGTGTTTTTGGGCGAAAATTTTGTCACAATCACAAAGCAAGACTGGGTCGAATGGTCCGTTTTAGCAAAACCATTATCGGGCTTATTGGCCGAACACGTCACAAGTGGTCAGCCCATTTTATTAAATTTAGTCGCAGCGAATAATGAATCCGAAAACGATTCGCCGATTGTTAAACAAATCAAAAGATTATTAGAATCTGAAATTAAACCTGTCGTTGCCTTAGATGGCGGAGACATCGCCTTTGTGAATTATGAAAATAATATTCTAAGTTTAAAAATGATGGGCTCGTGTTCGGGTTGCCCCAGCTCACAAGCCACATTAAAGGACGGAATCGAAGTTCGCATGAAACAAGCGATTCCTGAAATTTTAGAAGTTATTGCGGTTTAAGGCTTAATAATTATTTTTTCGCTTCTGTACTCGCCGCTGCATCAACACCGTACTGAAGAATTCCTTTGAATGTTTCAAATAAAATTCCTGGGTCCACACCGTTTCGGCGCAAAGAACATTCGATTGCAAATTCAGACTCGTCGGTGTCACTGCCATAATAAATTTGCATCGTTGCATAATTGTTTTCAATGTCTTCTGTGCCTGGCTTGATACCTAATTGTTTGAACACTTTACCGTTTTCAAGTGTTCCTTTGACTCCAATGACTGCACAGGCTTGACGAGATCTGCCGAACTGAACATCCAAAATTGATTTTGTTTCTTCGACCAGAGCGCCCTCTGTAATCGCCAGTTTTTCTTGATCTGGCGCTTCTGACACAATCGCTTTTTTTAATTTATCAACATCAACAACTTTTAATGTCTTCGTTTTCTTTATAATTTCAGCATAAGTTAATTGTTTTT
>JAYTMM010000304.1:0-2538 GCA_043728555.1 Pseudobdellovibrionaceae bacterium | reverse complement strand
GTCAGCAAATAAATTTCATTGAATTCTTCGCAGGCAAGATAAGCTGCTGCACAAGAGTCAGTTCCTCCTGAAAATAACACGGCAACTTTAGTGCTCATTTTCTTCACCAATATGTTTTAGCAAAAAATGACTTAAGTTTCCAAAAATTTTAAACGGCAGATGAACGACGAAGCTAACTATCGAAAACCAATATATGCGCAGTCTGTAAGGTAAAAACAATGCAATCGTGCAGACAAAGAGAGCTAAAAAAAATTGTATAATTTTTTTAAATTTCAATAACAACATTTTTTTGTCCTGAAATATATTTCTGCAATTCAGAAAAGGGTATTCGTCTATGTCCGCCCTCTGTTTGATAACATTGAATAGCACCACGACTGATTTCGCGTCGGACTGTGTTTTCTGAAATTGAAACGTACATATTTAATTTTTTTGTGAACTCGGGCAGGGTGAAATCTTGCTCGGCAGTTTGTAGTGATTCTTTGATTTGTGATGGATCAGGGATCCATTTCTTGGTTTTTAAATGTTGATCAATATCAGACCAAACATCGATTAAAGAATCCATAAATAACGTTTTTATCTCAGAATTAAAAATGGCAGATATGGAAGAATTTTTAATATCTGTTTTTATAGGAATTTTGACTTCTTTCCAAAATCCTAAATCGGGAACAGAAATAAAAAAATCAGAACCAACACTTCGAATAACAACCGGATATTTAAAAACTTCTGAGTTCATTTTTGACATATCAAATTCTTCCAAAACTTCCATTATTTTGCACCATTTTTTGTTCTGCAATAAACGCAATATTAGATGACTATTCTTGTGTTCGATACACATAATAAAAATATGAATGTATTTGACAAAGAATTTGATAATAAAAATGTAGTTTTAATCGAAAAAACGCAAAAAACATTAGCCGAAAAACCTGCGTTCATGAATATTGATGATATGAATCTTGTTGGTGCGTGGGTGTATCAAAAGGGCCAAAAAACACAGATTTATTATAAACGAATTGTTCGTGATTTTTTTGGTTTTTACCCGGACTTATCAATGAAAACTGTGCAAATTACGCATTTAGTTTTATTTTTAAAAACGTATAAAACGTTTTCGGATTCGACCAGAAATACATATAAAAATGCACTGTGTTCGTTATTTTCTTTTGCTTTGAAGACGGGGTATTTAGATAAAAATCCGGCGTTGGCCTTAGAAAATTTAAAAACACCGGACAAATTATTTTCAAAGGTTTTATCCAGAACTCAGATTGAACGACTGATTTTGATCGAAAAAAATCTGCGAAACAAATTGATGTTAAAAATCTTATATTTCACGGGGATTCGGGTTGATGAATTAAGTCATCTGAAAGTGAATTCATTTCAGCAGACAAACAGTGATAATAAACCTGCTTGGATCATGATCGTCATCGGTAAAGGTCGCAAAGTCAGATCGATCCGATTACCCGATCATTTATCGGCAGAAATTTCAGATTATATCATCAATTTAGATTCAGCAGATTACTTGTTTACGAATGATCGCAGAGTTGATTTTGGAATAAACGATTTTTCAAGAACACCACTCAGTAACAGTCAAATTTTTCGAATCGTAAAAACGGCCGCCAAAAATGCAGGTTTGGATATTCAACCGTCGCCACATTGGTTAAGACACACCAGTGCTACGCATGCGATCGAAAACGGCGCTCCGGTGCATGTCGTGCAAAGATCTTTGGGGCATGAATCGATATCGACAACCGGAAGGTACTTAGAAATTAGGCCTAAGGAATCTGTTGGTGATTATATTAAGCCGATATGAAGCAAACATTTGTTGTAACATAATATAACTTATCGGATATTCTCTGTCTGTGGCAAAACGGCTGCCTTAGTCCGAAATTTCATTCGAACAGTTAATAAATACGATATCAATAACAACAAATACCCGCTTATAACGAACGAAGTTTTTAATTTCAATGAGTTCGTGATTTGATAATAACTGGGTAAAATCAGAATAAATAAAACCTGTATCATTGTGATCAGTGCATATTTTTGATTGTTTTTCTTTTGTATTTCGAATGTTTCCATAGGTTTATTAAGCTAATGCAAAGTGATTTTATCGAACAGTCCAAATCTTTTTTGAGATCAGAAACTGGACCTTAGTAGATTTTGTAAAATAGAAATATTTGTTATCGTAAAGATATGAAAAAAACCATACTGATTATGTCGTGTTTATTGGCTGGAACTGCGTTTGCTGAATTTTCTAAAAACAAATGTTCTAAAGTCTTAACGAATTCAGGCGATGTCTTGATTCAACGTGATTGGGATGAAGCTTCAAGAAATTGTTTTATTTCATTACATCCCATGGATGTTGTTGATTTGAAATACCGTGATTATTATTTCGATAATGCAGGTCTTTTCATGGTTTTTAATTCTTATGGTGATGGTCCCAATTCGACGATGACAGGCACCAGATCATTTTACTTGTTTCCGGCAAAAAATATTCCAATGCTGGATTATCCGGATTATTCGATTGAACCCAATGGTGATGTTTTA
>JAYTMM010000303.1:0-4421 GCA_043728555.1 Pseudobdellovibrionaceae bacterium | reverse complement strand
TTTTTCATTTTTTTCTGAATTTAAAAAAACTTTATGTTTGGCAGATAGAGTATAATTATTTTAACATCAGTTTAAAAAATGTGACAAGCATTGTTCAATTTATTGCAATCAGATTCACTCAAATTAATGTTTATCAGTATATTCCTTATCTAATTTTTAATTTAATATTTGCATACGTACTGACGCTTGTAACTCAGTCACAAAAAAACATCGTACTTTTTTTTAAGATCTTTATACTTTACGGCTTTATTTGCTATGCAATATTCACAATACTTAATGTTATTAATAATCCAAAAAATGTAGAACTTATGCGATCCTCTGGATTTTATCAAAACAAAGTTATCGGCAACAGCAATAGTCTATTTTTCTACGACGATCTGACTGAAGAATACAAAAAAAATTCATTGTTTTATTTGGTTCGCAAAAATTGCGTTATGTACAAAAAAATTGATGCTCTGTATTTAAATTATTTATCTGATGTCAAAAAATCAATAATTTCTGATCCAATTCATTTCGTAGATTCACTAGATAATAATTTGCCTGTATTTGGTGAAAATAAAAAAATGTCTGAATTATTTTTTAGTTTGAAAAAAACCTGCCCGTAACGGATACAATAGTGTTTCAATGAAATGCTTTGGATAACGATTTACTTCGTCGACACCAAATTCGATGTCTAATTCTTTAGGAAAATAATATGTTCCAAAAACTATATCCCAGATTATCGTTATATTTCCAAAATTTTGCCCACCATTGTATTTTGAAAATTTTGAATGGTGCCACCTATGAAGATTCGGTGAATTCAATAGGGGCACTCTAAATTTTAAGGATTGAATATTTGAATGCAATAAATAATTGAATATAAATTCGAAAATACTCATCAACTGTATGAATTCAATAGGAACGTTAAATAAGTAATAGAAAAGCGCGCTGATTATAAATTGGATCGACGATTCAAAAAAATGCACTCGATCTGCGGACAGCCAATTTAAATGCTCTGAAGAATGGTGCAATATATGAATACGCCAGAATTTGCTTCGATGCATATAAACGTGAACTGAATATATAATTAATTCTTTTAATAAAAATAATATTGTGTAAGAAATAAAAATATTTTTTTTATATATATCGCTGATAAAATTTCCGTGCCGAAACCATGGTACGTAACGATTTAAAAAATACACTGCTGTTGCGATCGCCGCTGCATTAATTATCGGCGTTAGGCACTTCTCGGCTATTTTCCAAAAAAAATCGACGCTGTTGATTCCGGCAAGTTGTCTAAACTTAATTTTTTTATACGGGAAAAAAAATTCAAAAATAAAAAATAATAATCCAACGTATAACGTAGGCAGCATTGAATTTTCTAGAAATAAAAAGAGTTCGTTCATCATCGCAACTTAAGTATTGTTTTCATCAATAAGCTCATCATTTCTTCGAACTGAATAAAAAAATGCTCAAGGCCCCTTAGGCTCAAAAGTCGTTTAAAAATATAATTCGGCCTTAAATAAAATTTCTTAACTGCATAATTTCTAAAATGAATTAGCTCTTCTTGTGTTAATTGATCGCCATTAATGATTTTATTATAACCAGTAGAATCAAAATTATGATCATTTTGCTGCATTCTGCCCTGCTCAATAGCCAATTTTTTTATAGAGGTACCAGGCAGCGGCGTTGCTATATTGAAAGATGCGTATTGAATATTTAAATTTATGGCAAAATTAATATTTGATAAAATGTCTGCAACTTTTTCCTCAGGTAAACCAATAATAAAGTCTCCGCAGATATTTATCTTAATTTTATTTGCGTAATCAATCAGTTCGAAAAGTTTTTTTTCATTGATGACTCTGCCCATTTTTCTTAAGGCTGCAAAATTTAAAGTCTCTATTCCGATAATAATCGTATGGCAGCCCGCAGACTTCATTAAATCTAAAAAATTTTCTGTAAATTGATTAGGGTGCAGGTATGTAGACCAAGAAAATTTAAACTCATTTTTGATCATTTCTTTCAAAATTAAAGTTGTATTTTCCTGTGGTATACCAAATGACTTGTCGGAAAAGTAAATTTCTTTTACTCCTAGTTTTTTTATTTTCCGCATCTCTGCGATAATTTCTGGATAAGGTCGGTAAATCGATGGCAAACTGAATCCCGTACAGTATGTGCAAGAGTACGGACAACCCCAGCTTGTTGTAACAGTTGAATATTGCTTATATGTTGCAAAAGGCCATCTGTATTTTTTATCTAAAAAAAGTTCATGTTTAGGATTTCGAAAATAACCAGTTACACTTTTTTTTTCGATGTTTTTAAATGTGGTCGAATTTCTTAAGCCAATAAAATTTGATTTTTCCAAAAATTCATCTCTGCTGTACGTCTTTAGTACAGAAAAATTGACAGACATCGGGTTTGGAATAATTCCGTCGACTATTTTTAAAACTTCGAAACTGGGCTGATCCTCAATCAATATATCACCAAAACATAAAATTGGTATTTGTGGTGCGAGTGCGCGAAGTTTAAATAAAAATTCAAGGTCATTATCCCAGAGGACTTCAACAATAGATGTGATAATTAAATTTGTATTTTTTAATTTATCTACGAACTGAGTCTCATTAAATTTATGAACTCCGTAGTCAATAAATTCAATGTCTACATTCTCTGAAAATGCACCGCTCAGTAACAAAAAATCATAGGGTTGCCACAAATAGTTACCCTTTGATTCTGCTGCGCAATCTGCATTACGAGTAAATTTTCGCTGATCTGGCGTTGGTGGATTTACAAGTAATACTTTACTTCTAAGCGCCATATGAAAAATATCGTCGCATAATTCTAAGCTTGGTTCCAACACCTGTTGATACGCGGTACATTCTTGACCAAAAAAATAAATGAATAGGCTCGTAAATGACATTCAAAATCATGATTGGCATTTTAAATGCGATTCGAAAAAGGAATTTATTATTATATAAATACGGAAATCGAGTCAATATCGGGAACAGTAACATTAATTTTTTTATTCTGACTTTATCTTCTTCGCTGAAATTGAGCACTGTATTGTCGGCGTACGTATTTGGCAGCGTCTGCGTTTTTGTCGGATTTAAATATCCTGAACTGATCGCATAATCTGTCAGTTGCAAACCTTGAAAAGGAATAAATATATGCGCAGAACTCAGGTAAGGTTTGGCACGAATATTTAAATCTAATGTCTTCAGCATTTGCTCGAAAGATTCACCCGGAATACCGATCACATTATTAATTCTGTGTTTAATTTTATATTTATTAAATAATTCAGCAGCGTTTAAAATACCTTCATCGGTCACATTTCGTTTTAAAATTTTATTTCTAATTTCGGGGTCGCCAGATTCAATGGCCCAAGCAACTGTTTCGCAACCGCCCTCACTAAGACTTCGAACAACATCTTCGTCGATTAAATTTGAACGAACGTTGCACGTAAACGGAATACCCACTTCTCGAGGAAAGCGTTCGCAAAATTCTTGTCCCCATTTTTTATTCAAATAAAAAATATCATCTTGAAAAACAATTGTTTTCAATGGGTAGTTTTTTTGAACCTGTTTAATTTCCTCAATCAAGTAATCAACACTCTTCAGGCGAACGCTGCGACCACTTCCTTTAAACAATTCATGCTCTAAATGGTTATGGCAATATGTGCATTTATATGGACAACCTCGCCCAGCCATAAACTGTTTTGATGGCATCAGTGCGCGTAATTTATCAGTTCTGTAAACGACGTCGCGATCAGGAAAAGGCAAATTATCAAGTTCGGCATATTTATGATACACGTGTTGACTACTTAAATTTTTTGCTTCGATTAAATTAAACGTACAGTTTCCGGATGTTTTAATAAAATCTTCCATGACAATGTCGCCTTCGCCAACACAAGTTGCGTTGATCGTACTTTGCGACAGACTGAGGTGCGATTCTTTATCGTTCACGCCAGGTCCGCCAATAATAGAAAATCCCTGTGGGTGCATTTGTTTTAATTTTTTATCAAAATCGATAAACTGTGGAATATGCGACGAAAAGGCTGAGTACAAAAACATATCGAAATCTTGATTTTTAAGTTGCTTTAAAATCTTTTCAGGATCTTTCGAAAACATATACTCTGTTTGTATGTTGTTTTTTTTTAACATAGCAGAAATAGCATATATCGGATGACGATCGTAAAATGACTCCCAAAGATCTATGAAAACTGCTTTTTTATATTTCATTAACTAAAGAATCAGTCACACTAAAACTTATGGCAAGCAATAGCCCCTTGGGCGTGGCGTTATTTAGTGGCCACAAAATATGTAAGCTGACATAAACACAGGCTCGCACAATACAACCACGTTGCAAATTTTATATCGCGCTTTAATAAAATTAAAATACCAATGCTGGCTATGTATAAAAACCAGCTTACTAAAAATGCCGGATAA
>JAYTMM010000302.1:0-3587 GCA_043728555.1 Pseudobdellovibrionaceae bacterium | reverse complement strand
TTGGGAACGCCTTCTTGTTTGTGCCAAATGTCAGCGGCTTCGTCGTCAGAGATATGGCACGTGACGTACAATTTCTCTTTGGGAATTTTATATTCGTTCGTTAAAACATCCCACGCATAATGAATGGCGTCTTTTTTGAAATAATCACCGAATGAAAAATTACCCAACATTTCAAAAAAAGTATGATGTCTGGCTGTGAATCCGACATTGTCTAAATCGTTATGTTTTCCTCCAGCACGAATACATTTTTGTGAACTGACGGCGCGCACATAATCGCGTTTTTCAAGACCTAAAAAAGAATTTTTAAATTGCACCATGCCTGAATTTGCAAATAACAAAGTATTATCGTTTTCAGGAATTAAATTTGAACTGGCCACATGTGTATGATTATTTTTTTTATAGTAATTAATAAATGTGCTTCGGATTTCAGAACTCTTCATCATAAATGTCCTTGTTGAATGTATCGTTAGTACTGTTTTTAAAATAAGTATTTAAAACTTGATCTGAAATTACTTCATCAAATCCGCGACTTGATAAAAAACGTAACATACGTGATTTTTCTTTTTGTGCAGATTTAAAATTCATTTCAGCAATTTCAGATTTATCGAATTTATTTTCTACGGCCTGCATGGCCTTTTCAAGCTCTATTTCGGGTTCAATTTGAACTGTATCAAGGCCTAGGGTTTTTAATTTTTCATTGATGGCTGTTTGACCCTTGTTTTTTCGAGTCAAATTTTCAACAACATGATTTTGCAATTTTTCAGGCGTCGGGTTCCAGCTTTGAGCGCGCATCCAGTCTAAAGCTTGGATTAATATTTCGGGTTCGCTTACACCAGATAATTTATCAGAGATCTGTTTTTCGGAACGATCACTGATCGCCATCAAATCCATAATTTTACGTTTGGCTTCGGCCAAGGTTAAGGATTGCTTAGGTTTTAAACTTTGATCAGGCATAAGGTAATATAACGTGTTGATGATGCATGAGTCTATTTTTGACTCACCCAGAGAGGATATTTTTTTTCAAAGTGCTATGATCATTGAATATTAAAGAGGTTGAAAATGGAAAACGCGACGGCAGTGTCGAATGAATTCGGTCCTTTTACTCCGCAAGATCTTGAAAAAGTTGTCGATTGGCTGAAATCTAAAAAATTGAAATTCGAAATCGGTAAAGATCAGCATGTTGAAGACTTATTCAGATTAAATGACGGCCGAAATATTATTAAACAAGCTGAATTTCGCACCGAAGTTTATTTGGCACAAATTTTTGTGGTTCAAGTTCAAGATATGAATGATGATCTAAGGTCTGAATTCAATCAATTTTTCAGTCTGTCAGAAAAAATTCCAAAGCGGTTTTTGTCGGGAACAGAACCTGAAAATACGGATTCAAGAATGAAATCACAGCAAAGAAAAAAAATGATCTGGGCTTGGGTAGCTGCAATCATTATGGGAGCGCCAATTTTATTTTCAATAATTAAAATTTTATTCAAAGGAGAATAATATGTTAGAGGGTATCGGAATGTTTGGAATTATAGTTTTAATTTTCATTGTGGCTGTCGTCGGTGGTGCTTTTGCAACTGTAAACCAAGGTACAATTGCTGTTGTTACAATGTTTGGAAAATACAAACGTATTATGTATCCGGGCTTAAACTTTAAAATTCCATTTTTAGAAGTCATCATGCGCAGAGTTTCAATTCAAAACCAGTCGATCGAATTGCAATTTCAAGCGATTACTTTTGATCAAGCGAACGTGAATTTTAAAGCGATGTTGTTGTATGCTGTTATTGATCAAACCGAAGAAACAATTAAAAATGTAGCGTTTAAATTTATTGATTTCGGATCATTAATGCAAACATTAAACCGCACAGTCGAAGGCAGCGTGCGTGGCTTTGTTGCGACAAAACGTCAAAATGAAATTTTAGGTTTACGCCGAGACATCGTGAATGCCGTTAAAGATCAATTGGACGAAGATTTAAAATCTTGGGGATATCATCTGATTGATATGCAATTAAATGATATCACTTTTGATGAAACAATCATGCAATCAATGGCGCAAGTTGTTTCATCTAGCAATTTAAAAGCGGCTGCAGAAAATGAAGCACAGGCTTTGTTAATTCGTAAAACTAAAAATGCTGAAGCTGACGGTTTGGCGATTAAAATTTCTGCCGATGCCGAGCGTGAAGCTGCGCAAATGCGTGGTCAAGGTGTGGCGTTGTTCCGTGAAGAAGTTGCTAAAGGTATGTCTCATGCCGCAGAACAAATGCGCGCGGCGGGTTTAGACAGTTCATTTATTTTGTTTTCAATGTGGACCGACGCGATCAAGCATTTCGCTGAAACCGGCAAAGGTAATGTGATTTTCTTGGATGGATCTAACGAAGGTCTGGACAAAACAATGAAGCAAATGATGTCATTAAGCCAAATTGAAACTTTGACGAAGACGATGAAAAAATAAATACTATTAACATGGAAGCACCTAATTTTTTAAAGCAAATTGTCGAAAAAGATCTTGAATCAAAAAAATATCCAAAAGTGATTACGCGGTTTCCACCAGAACCCAATGGGTATTTACATATCGGTCATGCCAAATCGATTTGTTTAAATTTTGGTTTGGCCAATGATTTTGGTGGTCAATGCCATTTGCGTTTTGATGACACAAATCCTGAAACCGAAGATGTTGAATATGTTGAATCCATTCAAGCCGATGTGAAATGGTTAGGTTTCGATTGGAATAAAAATTTATTTTATGCTTCGGATTATTTTCAGCAAATTTATGAATGGGCTGTGGACCTGATTAAAAAAGACAAAGCCTATGTTTGCAGTCTGAAAGAAAACGAACTGCGTGAATATCGTGGTAATTTCACAACTCCGGGTAAAGACAGCCCGAATAGAAATCGCACTGTCACAGAAAATTTAGATTTATTTGAACGAATGAAAAATGGTGAATTTATCGAAGGTGAACATGTTTTGCGAGCCAAAATCGATATGAAATCGCCAAACATGAATATGCGCGATCCGTTGTTGTATCGTATTCGAAAAGTTCATCACCACAAGACAGGCAATCAGTGGTGTATTTATCCCATGTATGATTTTGCACATCCGTTATCTGATGCGATCGAAAAAATTACTCATTCAATTTGTACTTTAGAATTTCAAGATCATCGTCCGTTTTATGATTGGTGTATTGAAAACTGTGCGGTGCCTGCTCAGCCGAAACAATATGAATTTGCCAGATTGAATATGACTTTTCTGGTCATGAGCAAACGTAAATTATTGCAACTGGTGAAAGAAAATTTAGTCATGGGTTGGGATGATCCGCGTATGCCTACAATTTCTGGTATTCGCCGTCGTGGATACACTCCGCAAGCGATGCATGAATTTGCAAAACGAATTGGTGTCGCCAAAGCTGAATCATTAATCGATTTTGAAATTTTAGAAGCCTGTGTGCGTGACGATTTAGATCAGCGGTCTATTCGTGCGATGGCGGTATTGCGTCCGATCAAAGTGGTCATTTCAAATTTGCCAGAGGGTCACAAAGAAGAATTGGAAACATCGGCTCATCCGAAAAAAGTTGAGTTAGGAAAAAGAAAATT